>JAISLQ010000072.1 GCA_031290885.1 Acidaminococcales bacterium | reverse complement strand
GTAAGTACCGCGCTTCATACTCGCGCAGAGCGTCAATAAGTTCGTCCGCGCCATCGCGAATGGTCGTGTAGGTATGTATAAGTTCGCAGTTGACGTCGCTTATGTAGACCTCGCGGAGGGCGAAGTTGCTTAGCACATCGAATAGCACCGCGCCTCCTCCGACAAACGGTTCGGCGTACTTGGTTACGGCTGAACCCAACCCCGTCGGGTATTTAGCTCGGATTTCGTCAAGTATCTGCGCCTTGCCGCCGGCCCATTTAACGAACGGTTTCAGGTGCCGATTGGTTCTCATATGCGTACTCCTTATTTTTAACGTGTTTTGCCGCTTTTGTGCGACCGTCAAGCGGTTTCGACGTATCTCGCGGAATGAGCCAAACGCGTCCTATGCGTACTGCGTTCGCGACCTTTCCTTGCGAGCATAGCGACTGCACTTGCCTTTCGGTTATTCTCCACCGTTCGGCGGCTTGTCCCGGCGTTATCCACTCCAATTCCATACAGTCACACCTCTTGCACCGTATTCTTAAAGCATGTTTGCTATTATAGCACGTCCGAGCGAAGATTGCAAAAGAAATTTTTCAGAGGTCATTTGCCATGAGATAGTTGGTGTGATTGGGAAAGGTACGTTGTGGAATACGAATTTGTGTGAACAAACTGTAAATTCTGTTCTCACCGATTAGAAAGTCCTTGACATTTTGTTTCGGGAAAAACGGCAAAAAGCATACTAATTTTATGCGGGGCGCGACTTTCGCCTTTCGATATAAAGGAACTCCGCGACCTCATGGTATACGACGAATTAGAGCTTGATACGCTTGGCGACCGCAAGGCCGCTTTTTTTGTTATCACAAGCGACACCGACAGCACTTTTGATTTTCTATCGTCAATGGTAATTATGCAGATGATGAACACGCTTTGTACAAAGGCAGATGATGAATACGGCGGGCGTTTTCCTGTTCATGTTCGCTGCTTGCTTGATGAATTTGCAAACATAAAAATTCCCGATATGCAGCATTTAATTTCCGTACTCCGCAGCAGGGAAATATCAGCCGCTTTGATAGTACAGGCACGGAGCCAGTTGCGGGCAATTTATAAAGACCACGCGGATACCATAATCGGAAATTGCCATACAACCTTGTTTTTAGGCGGAAAAGAGAAAGGCACTCTAAAGGAAATCTCGGAGCTTTTAGGCAAAGGAACAATCGACGCTTTTAATACTTCCGAAAACCAAGGACAATCGCAATCCTACGGCCTTAATTATCAAAAGTTGGGAAAAGAACTCATGTCACAGGACGAAATAGCGGTCATGGATGGGGGCAAGTGTATTCTATCCTTGTGCGGTGTGCGTTCGTTTTTATAGAGCAAATACGATATAACGAAGCACGCGAAGTACAAATATCTTTCCGACCACGACAATAAAACCGCATTTGGCCCCGAAAAGTATTTGTCCCGCATACGGCGCAGCGCAGCGAGTTTTAGAAATATCTTTCAAAGCGGACCATATTTGCGTCTATGGCGAATAGTGGCGGAAGCATCCAATCGTTCGTCGCGCCGTGCGCGATTACTGCTTGTGGTTCAATTTGCTCGAGTAACTTCATAAAGCCATCAAGGAAATGCCGCCGTCATCGATGCGTTTTGCGCACCCGTGAGTTCCAGCCGCAGCAACGGATTGTTTCCGCAACCCGTCAAAGCAAAGCTCGTAAGGCCGAACAATAATCAGACTGCCCCGAAATATTTCTCAAAGAATTTCAAGAGCTTGGCGACAACGCCTTGTTTCTTCTCCTGCCTGTTGCCCCCTCCGAAGCGCGACGCCGGCGGCAAAATTTTATCGACGTCCGTTCCGGTCGTTTTAACCGCGCCGTCGCGGAAGGCGTTTTCCATGAACTTTCTTGTCTCGCCGTCTTTGAGATTCTCCTCGGCGATAAGGCTTCGCAAGTCCTTTTCGGCTTCTTCCCGGACGAATTTCTGCCAGTCGTCCTCGACCTCTGTCTGGACGTTTACCCGGCTTATGAACTCTTCAATCAGTTCTTTCTTGCTGCGGAGACGGACGCTTGAACGCACAGCTGCATAAATGCTGTCAAGTATGCTCTTGTCCTTGCAGTTGCTGTCCTTGTACTTGGCTACAAGGATAAGGATATAGTCGATATTGACCTCGATTTGCCGGATAAGTTCAAGTTCAAACTCAATGTCGTCGTTTATTTCCTCGCGCTCGCCGCCTTCGGGACGGAACTTGTCCTTCAGGTCAAGGTACACGCCTTGATAGTCCTGATAATCCCGTTCGGCGATTCTTTCGTTGCCCTCGAACTCGTCAAACGCCGCAAGCACGTTCCTGAGCCTAAGTATCGCGCCGAACAGCTTGATAAACTCCTTTTGGTTTTCCTCCCCGACAATCGGCCGGTCGAGCGGGAAATCGGTTGCAAGCGTTTTGATAAGCTCAATATATCCCGGCTTGTGCTCGCCGCCTTTTTCGTAGCCTTCCATATACTCGCGGAACGTGCGGATCACCACAATGCCGCCCGCCTCGCGGTTGCCGAAGAGCGCAATCGCATCATCGGTCGCTTGTTTCAAGTCGCGAAAGCACACGATGTTGCCGAAAGTCTTGACGCTGTTCAGTATGCGGTTGGTGCGGCTGAACGCTTGGAGCAAGCCGTGCTGACGCAAATTTTTGTCAACCCACAGCGTGTTAAGCGTCGTAGCGTCAAAGCCCGTGAGGAACATATTGACCACGACAAGCAAATCAACTTCGCGATCTTTTACCCTCTGCGAAAGGTCTTTGTAATAATTCTGAAATTTATCCGCAGAGGTATCGAAGTTGGTGGCGAACATCGCGTTATAGTCCGCGATGGCCGCTTCAAGGAAATCGCGGCTGTTTTTGTCAAGCCTGTCGTTGTCAAATTCCTCGTCGGCGTCCTCCTCATTGGCGGCGTAGCTGAATATGGTTGCCGCTTTCAAACCGTGGCTGCGGTTCTTGAACTCCTCATAGTACAGCTTCGCCGCAGGTATGCCCGACACGGCGAATATGGAGTTAAATCCGGCAAGGCGTTTGCCCTTGACCGTGTAATGCTCGCTCCGTTTCGTCTTTTGGTCGAAATGGGCAAGGATATAATCCGTCACAAGCGATATGCGGTGCGGGTCGAGCAAGGCGCGTTCCGCGTCAATCGCGCTGATTTTCTTGTCCGCTACGCCGTCCTTTTCCCTGACGGTGTTAATGAAATCAATCCTGAACGGCAGGACGTTGCCATCGTTGATCGCGTCCACTATCGTATAGCTGTGGAGCTTGTCGCCAAACGCCTGCGCCGTCGTTTTCAAAAGCGGATTGCCGCCGCTTGACGAGTTGGCGGCGAAAATCGGCGTACCCGTAAAGCCGAATATATGGTAATTTTTGAACGTCTTGGTTATTGCCGTGTGCATATCGCCGAACTGTGAGCGATGGCATTCGTCGAAAATAAGCGCGACGCGCTTTTTGAAAATGTCGTGCGCCTTGTTTTTGGAGATAAACACGCCGAGCTTCTGAATCGTCGTGACGATAAGGCTGTAAATATGCGGGTTGCCCTTTTCGTCCCTGTCCTCCAATTGACGGGCCAGGACCCGCGTGGAACTGTTGCCGTTCGCCGCGCCTTTCTGGAAGCGGTCGTATTCTTTCATTGTCTGATAGTCAAGGTCTTTGCGGTCAACGACAAATATCACTTTATCGATATAGTCAAGCCTTGCGGCAAGCTGCGCGGCCTTAAAGCTGGTGAGCGTCTTGCCGCTCCCCGTAGTGTGCCAAATGTAGCCGCCGCCGTCAACCGAACCGTATTTTTTATAGTTGTTCGCTATCTCAATACGGTTCAAAATCCGCTCCGTCGCCGCAATTTGGTACGGGCGCATAACGAGCAGCAGTTCCTCGCTTGTAAACACGCAATAGCGCGTGAGGATATTCAAAATCGTGTGCTTGGCGAAAAACGTCTTTGTGAAGTCAACGAGGTCGGCGATGACCTTGTTGCTCGCGTCCGCCCAAAAGGACGTAAACTCGAAGCTGTTGGACGTTTTCCTGGTTTTGCGGACGCCGGCCGCTTCTTTGACGGAAAGTTCGCGGGTGGTGTTGCTGTAATATTTCGTGTGCGTGCCGTTCGATATAACGAAAATCTGCACGTACTCGAACAGACCCGACCCCGCCCAAAAGCTGTCGCGCTGATAGCGGCTTATTTGGTTGAACGCTTCGCGGATTGCCACGCCGCGCCGCTTAAGCTCGATATGTACGAGCGGCATACCGTTGACGAGAATAGTAACGTCATAGCGGTTCTTATACGTCCCGTCCCCGGTTTCGTATTGGTTGATCGCTTGCAGACGGTTGTTGTGAATGTGTTTCTTGTCGAGCAGATAGACGTTTTTCGTCGTGCCGTCGTCGCGGCGCAAAATTTGCACATAATCGTCCTGAATGCGGCGCGTTTTATCAACAATGCCCTCGTTGGCGTTGGCGACGCACGAGGAAAAGAACCTTTGCCATTCCGCATCGGCAAAGGCCATATTGTTAAGCCGCTCAAGCTGGCGGCGCAGGTTTTCGATTAACGCCGCTTCGCTCGCGATGTTCACATGCTCATAACCCTGCGCGGCCAGCAGGCGGATAAATTCCGCCTCAAGCGCCGCCTCGGACTGGTAAGCGTCCGAGCGGCTGCCAACGGGGGCGTACTCCGCCACGACGGTTTCAAGCGGCGTTTCGGCGACGATGTTCACTTGGCTCATCAAGCGCACTCCTTAAAGGCCAATAGTTTGTCGCGGTAATATTCGTACTGCCGCTTGCGCGCCGCGATTTCGGCGGGAAGCCCTGTGGCGATGTCGTTTGCAAGGGCGTCAAAGCGGTCAAGGATTGCGACTATGCGCTCCTGCTCGTCAAGCGGCGGCACGGGGATACTCGCCTTTGTAATGTTGTCGTTATATAGACGCGCAATCGTCCCGCCTGTTGAAACGTGCCACGGCGCAAGCTGATAGCAGTAATACAGATACTTGTTCAGGACTTTGCTTTCGTCATGTTCAAGCCACACGATGTTTGAATCCTGATAGTAGGCCGGCTCGCCGTCAAAAATAACCGCTCTGCCAATTGTCCCTGCTGCTGAAATCAATACATCGCCCTTCTTTGGGTACGAGTAGTCGCGCTTGTAACGCTCGTAGGTTTCGGTAGATATATACGCGTCCGGCGTTTTCCCAAAAGTCCCGATTTTATAAAATGGCACATCGCCATTGGATGACGTTTCAGCTTTCATTATCCGTTTGCACATCGCTACCCGTCCTATCTCTCCAAGCGTTACCCACTTTGCCCGTTGTTTGTTTGTTAAGATTGTGTTCGCGTCGGGGTTGAATGTCAAGAGGTAATTTCGATAATATTCATATTGTTTTTTTCTTGCTGCAAGCTCCGCTGCAAGCTCCGCTGCAAGCTCCGTAAAATTGTCGAGCACCTCGACAATTTTACGCTGCACGGGCAGCGGCGGGAGGGGGATTTTTATCCCCTCAAGATGCTTGGGCGTAACCTCAATCACCTTTGTGCCGTGGGCGATTTTGCGTTTCTGCTCAAAAAACGCCTTGGTTTGAAACCAGTAGGCAACGTACTTCGGGTTTTGACTGTGTTTGAAGATGGCAGTATGACCGCCCGTAACAATATCCGTGTCACCAAGCCACACTACGCATTTGCAAACATCTTCAATATTCTCGCTCGTAACAGCAATGATAATATCGCCCTTGCCGACCGTCTTCAACCGCGCCGCCAGTTCGGGCGAAACGAAAGACTTGGTAGCAGTTGCAAAAGTACCATAATAGGTGTAAATCTGCCCGTAATGAATACATGGTATCCCAGATTTAGTGAAATCACTCTTGGATAGCCCGCTTCCTCTGGTTATAGTGCCGATTTCACCAAGCGTAGCATACTTTACCCCGTTCGGGCAATGTTCTTTGATCAGCGCGTCGAGTTTAGACATTGGACTGTTCCTCCGTTTTGGGTGTTCCAACCCAATATGCCGATGGCTTTATTTAGCTTATCGTCAGCTTTTATGTTTTCAAGTATACCGACTACCAACGTATGCAACGGCTCGAATTTCTGAATCGCCACATCTTCATCATAATCGCCGTGTACAATTTCGCTTAACTCGCTGAACAACCTATAACCATCGTCGGAAAATTGACGGGGTATTATATGGCACTCGGCGTCAACTTTATAAAGCCGTCTATCTGAACGAATTCCGCAGATGATGGCTTTGAAAGAATATCAGCTAATCTCGCCATTTTCTTTACCCCCTGCGTTCTCCGTGAGTTCGTTTGTCGCATTGTCAAACTCTGCGACAATGCTCGCTATCTCGTCCGGAGAGGGCAACAGGTTTCGCAAATCCTCCGGCAAGCTGTCGGTGAATGAGTACGTCGCCACGCCGATTGGTTTGTTGGCGGTTTTCAGCGTATACTCCACCCGCGTCCGTTTCTTGCTCTTGCAGATGATAATCCCGATAGACGGGTTCTCGTCAGGCAGTTTAACGAGTTCATCAAGCACTGCATTTTTCCCGACGCATTCGGGGATAAACTCGCCGATTTTGAGTTCAATCGCAATAAGAGAGCGCAGCCGCCTGTGGAACAGGAGCAGGTCTATATAGTAATCGTCGTCGTCCACGTCAATGCGGTATTGGTTGCCAATAAAGGCAAAGTCGCCGCCCATTTCGGCAAGGAACGCCCGAATGTTGTTGACAATCCCCGCTTCTACCTCCGCCTCGCTGTGTTCGATACCCATCTCAATGAAGTCGAAGTTGTAATCGTCCTTGACGGCGAGTTTCGCTTGAAGCCTGTACTTTTCGGGTACGGTTTCGTCAAAGTTCGTTTGATTGGCGAGATACCGCTCAAACGCCTTGTTCTCGATATTGTTTATCAGCACGTCCTTTATCCAACCGTAACGCCGCGTCATTTTGATATAAAACTCGCGCTCACTATGGTCTTTGCATTTTTCCATAATTGCGCAGTTTTTCGACCAGCTTATTTCTGCCACCAACGGTGGCAGAATTGGCTTTTGAATTTCTGCAACCAATGGTGGCAGCTTTTCGGTTTGCGCGTATTCGACATAGAAATTACGCATACGCCAGAGATTACGCGCCGAAAATCCCGACACTCCCGGAAATTCTTTTTGAAGTTCTTTCGACAAAACCTCAACGACAGACTTCCCCCAACCCTTTTCCTGCTGTTGGGCGTAAATTTCCTCGCCGATTTCCCAGTAAAGCTGTATGAGTTCGGCGTTGACCTTATTCATCGCCTCATACTGGCGGCGATAGATAAGGTCTTTTATTTCTTTTACAAAAGGCGCATAGAGCGTCAAGCTGTTTTCCATTATCTTGCGCCTCCCTCAATATCCGCGACAATTGCAGCAATTTCACGGCGCAGAACGTCTTCGCGGGCGACTATACGCTCAATTTCGGCGTTCAACTCGGTTATGTCGATAATCTCGCGCTTATCCTCTTGCGTGACGTAAGTCGATACGGAAAGGTTATAACTCTGCTCTGCAATTTCACCATTCGGAACAAGGCGGGTAAAGTAGTCCATACTCCCGCGTGTCGTGTATGCCGCGACGATTTTATCAATGTTGTCAGCGGCCAGTTTGTTGCTGTTCGTTACCTTTACGAACTCGCGGCTCGCGTCAATGAACAGGGTCGAGTTATCGGATTTCGCTTTTCGGAGTACCATTATGCACGTCGCTATGCTCGTGCCAAAAAAGAGGTTGTCCGGCAGTTGAATCACGCAGTCCACGAAGTTGTTGTCTATGAGGTATTTGCGGATTTTCTGTTCCGCGCCGCCGCGATAGAGTATGCCGGGAAACACGACATACGCCGCCGTGCCATTCGTCGCAAGCCACGAAAGCCCGTGCATTATAAACGCGAAGTCCTCTTTGCTCTTGGGCGCAAGCACTCCGGCAGGGGAAAAACGCGGGTCGTTGATAAGTAACGGATTGCCGTCGCCCGCCCAAGTGTGGGAGTACGGCGGATTCGATACGATAGCCTCAAACGGCTCGTCATCCCAATGCTGCGGTTCAAGCATTGTGTCGCCGTGCGCTATATCGAATTTGTCATAGTCTATGTCATGCAGGAACATATTGATACGACAGAGATTGTAAGTCGTCAGATTGATTTCCTGCCCGAAAAAGCCGTTGCGGACGTTATCTTTGCCGAGTATTTTGGCAAATTTCAAGAGCAGCGAGCCCGAACCGCAAGCCGGGTCATATACTTTGTTCACAACGGTTTTGCCAACTATCGTCAGGAGGGTGAGCAGTTCGGAAACTTCTTGCGGCGTGTAATATTCGCCGCCGCTTTTGCCCGCATTGCTTGCGTACATGCCCATAAGGTACTCGTAAGCGTCGCCGAAAAGGTCGATTGTGTTCTCTTTGTAATCGCCAAGCTTCATTTCACCGATGCCATTCAATAGTTTGACGATTTGCTCGTTTCGTTTGGCGACCGAGCCACCGAGTTTATTGCTGTTAACATCGATGTCATCAAACAAGCCTTTGAAGTTTGCTTCACTCGGCGTTCCCTGTGCCGATGCTTCTATATGCTTGAAGATGTTTTCGAGCGTTACATTGAGGTCGGGGTCGTTTGCCGCCTTTGCCCGCAGGTTTTCAAACAGTTCAGACGGCAGGATAAAGAAACCTTTCGTGGCGACTAAATCCTCACGGGCTGATTCGGCATCGCCATCGGACAGCTTGGCATACTCAAAAGAGGGGTTGCCCGCTTCGCGCTCCCCCGCATTGATGTACCCCGACAAATTCTCCGAGATATATCGGTAGAACAATATGCCGAGGACGTATTGCTTAAAATCCCACCCATCCACAGAACCGCGCAGGTCGTTGGCTATGCTCCATATGACACGGTGAAGTTCCGTGCGTTCTGCTTCTTTTCGATTGTCAGCCATTAATTGTTCCCGCTCCTTGTTTGAAAGTTTGAGCGCCTGCGGCTTTCGCCCATTCGTTTTGCGTCCGTTTCCCTTTTTGATTATTATATCATGCCATTTTGTGGAAGGGGCGGCAATTAATCAGCAGTTAGATAAATTAAAGGCGCATCCGGCCAATCCAACAAAAAATCAGGCTCAACAGCCTATGCATAAAAATCCATTTAAGATGCTTTGTTGACAAGCGGACAATTTTGTATTATAGTCTATATTAATCATATATAAACTATATGATTAATATGTATTAGGCAATTGTTTCCCTTGCCAGCGGACGCGAACTGGCGGACGATTTTCCTCGCGCAGCATTCCCCGACGGTTTGCAAAACAATTCAAGGAGATGTCGCAATGGCAAATATTATCGTCGACAATCTGACGGAGCTTATCGGCAATACGCCCATTTTGCGCCCGCACGCTTTTCGCCGGCTGGCCAAAATCGCAGATGGCGACCTTTTGCTGAAATTGGAGTATTTCAATCCCCTCTCCAGCGTAAAAGACCGGATTGCCAACGCGATGATCGAAGATGCGGAAAAAAGGGGTATTTTGACTAAAGATTCCGCGCTTATTGAGCCAAGCAGCGGCAACACCGGCGTGGGGCTGGCCTTTGTGGCGGCGGCCAAGGGATATAAGCTGATCGTTACGATGCCCGATTCCATGAGCATAGAGCGCCGGACACTGCTTTTGGCATTAGGCGCCGAGCTTGTTCTGACGCCCGGCGCGGAAGGAATGAAAGGCGCGATAAGCAAGGCGGAAGAACTTAACACGCAGATTCCCGGCAGCGTCATTTTGCAGCAGTTCGCCAACCCCGCCAACCCTGAAATACACAGGCGGACTACCGGCGAGGAGATCTGGGAGGCCACCGGCGGCAAAGTCGACGTGGTCGTTGCCGGCGTCGGCACGGGCGGGACCGTAACCGGCATCAGCCAGGCACTTAAAGGGAAAAACCCGGCAATAAAGATTGTGGCGGTAGAGCCCGATGCCTCGCCCGTACTGTCCGGCGGGAAAGCGGGCCCGCATGTTATCCAAGGCATTGGCGCGGGTTTCGTGCCTGATGTTTTGGATCTTGGCGCTGTCGATGAGATATACAGGGTGCGCAACGAAGAGGCTATAGACACGGCGCGCGTGCTGGCGAGGGAAGAAGGGCTGCTTGTCGGCATATCTTCGGGCGCGGCGGCTTTTGCCGCCGCTAAAGTCGCCAGAAGATCGGAAAACGCGGGCAAAACGGTCGTCGCCATTTTGCCCGACACCGGCGAGCGTTATCTGTCTACCGCCTTGTTCAAAGATTTGCCGCGCGAAAAGAGCAACATCTGGTACTGACGCTTTTCCCCGGCTAAACCAAAGCAGCTTTGCGAGTTGGTTTTTAACCGGGGAACCGCATGACGGATTAGGGCAGCGAAATTTTAACGGAAAAGGAATGAGTTTGATTTATGGCAGAGAAAAAATTGCGGCAAATCGCCATTTACGGCAAAGGAGGCATCGGCAAGTCCACCACTACGCAAAATCTTGCGGCAGGTTTGTCGGAACTTGGCAACAACATAATGATCGTTGGCTGCGATCCGAAAGCGGACTCGACCAGGCTGCTGTTGGGCGGCTTGGCGCAAAAGACCGTATTGGACACTTTGCGCGAATCCGGCGACGATATAGGGCTTGACCTCATAATGAAGGAAGGATTCAACGGGGTGCGCTGCGTGGAATCCGGCGGCCCGGAACCCGGCGTAGGCTGCGCGGGGCGCGGCATTATCACGTCAATCGGCCTTTTGGAGCGTTTGGGCGCTTACACCGAGGATCTTGACTATGTCTTTTACGACGTTTTGGGGGATGTCGTCTGCGGTGGTTTCGCGATGCCCATAAGAGAAGGGAAAGCCAAAGAGATATACATAGTTGCCAGCGGCGAAATGATGTCTCTTTACGCCGCCAACAACATCTCAAAGGGAGTACAGAAATACGCGGCCAAAGGCGGCGTTAGGCTTGGCGGGATTATTTGCAACAGCCGCAACGTCGACCGCGAATCGGAGCTTTTAAAGGCTTTCGCCAAAGAACTCGGCACGCAGTTGTTGCACTTCCTGCCGCGGGACAACATCGTCCAGCACGCGGAAATACGCCGCAAGACCGTAATCGCGTATAAACCCGATTCGGGACAGGCCAACGAATACAGGACTTTGGCGCAAGAGGTTGCCGAAAACGATTATTTCACCATCCCTACGCCCATGTCAGCCGACCGGTTAGAGGAGATACTGATGGAATTTGGCCTGATGGATTCGCTTAAAGACGATTACCGTATTTGAGTGGCGCAATATGTCCCCTGGCCAAATTAGCGGCGACTGCGCGGCCAATTGGCCGCGCTGCGCCTTCCGTGTCCGCGCGCTTTTCGCCTCTCGCAGGGCGAGACGCTATATCGCAAGCCTTGTCCATGTCTTAAACGGTAAGCGGCATAAGTATTGTTAAGGGGGTATTTTTCATGAGCGCGATTATCGACAGGCCACGCTTTGGCTGTCCGCTCGGCGGCGCATTGGGAATGATCAGGGCGCTGCCGCGCACGGTGCCGATCGTCCATGCTTCCACCGGCTGCGCCTATAACATTTATGTGGGCATGAACTCCGGCGCCGGCTATTTGGGCGGCGGCTACTGCGGCGCAACCTCGACGCCCAGCAGCAACGTAGTCGAAAAGGAGATAGTGTTCGGCGGCGAGGAAAGGCTGCGCGAGCAGATAGCGACTACCCTTGAAATCATGGACGGCGACCTTTATGTGGTATTGTCCGGCTGCATGGTGGAAATGATCGGCGATGACGCGCAATCGGTCGCGGGCAAATTCAAAAACGCCCTGAAACCGGTAATATCCGTATCCACTCCCGGCTTCAAGGGCAATTCCGCTTACGGCTATGACGTTGTGCTGGAGGCCCTGGCCAAAGAATACGTAACGCCCCGCAAACGAAAAAAAGCCAATAAGGTCAATGTTTTCGGCCTCATGCCGGGCGGGGACGTTTTCTACAAAGGCAACCTCCGGGAAATAAAGCGCCTGCTGAACCTTATCGGCCTTGAAGCCAACACTCTGATCGGAGAAGGGGAAACGCTTGCCGACATTAAAAATTCCGGCGATGCGGCACTCAACGTAGTATTGTCGGACGTATATGCCCCGCTCGCGGCCGCCGCTTATGAAAGCGCACATCACATCCCCTGTGTCAGGGTTCCCCTGCCGATAGGCTATCTGCAAACGGAAAGGTTCCTGCATCTTGTCGGCGGGCATTTGGGCATAGAGGGGAAATTTATCGGCAAAGCCCTGAAAAGCGAACAGGCTGTATATTTTGATTATTTTGAGCGCATTTCCGACAGTTATAACGACATTGATTTCCAGCGTTACGGCCTGGTCGTTGCCGATGCCAATTACGCGCCCGCCATCACGGAATTTATCGCCGACGAATTAGGCTGGCTGCCGCATCTTACCGTTGTAACCGATGAACTGACCGAACGCCAGCAAGAGCTTTTAAGCAAGAGGTTTGAAAATTATGCATCGGGCGTAAAGCCCCAAGTACGCTACGACCCCAATGCCGCCTCGGTGCGCCGGCATTTGAGCGGCAGTTGGGAAAGGAACCGCAATCACCGCTACTACGATTCTTTCAGCCCCGCCGTAGTGTTTGGCAGCGTATTTGAGCGCGATCTTGCCGAAGAACTGTCGGCGCCGCTTCTGACGGTGTCCTTTCCCGTAACCAACCGCGTAGTCTTCAATCGCGGCTACGCCGGCACAACCGGCGGGCTGGCGTTTGCCGAAGATACTTTCGGCTTGCTTGTGGCAGGCCGGTAAGGAGGAAATCATGATCATAGAAAACTCCGCCCCGGCGCGGGAAGAGCGCCTGAAAGCAGGCATCGCCTTTTGCGGCACTTGCGCTCAGTTGCAAAGCCGCCTCGGGCAAAAGGACAACGGCTGCCTGTACGCCGCCAACCGCAGTTTTTCGCAGGCGCACGGCTGCCAGTTTACTTTGAGCCTCGGCATATTGAACTCATTGCGCAATGCCGTGGTAATTATGCACGGTCCGGTCGGTTGCGGTTTTTGCAGCACGGCCAATATAGGGACCAACAAGAATTTCAAGAAATTGCGCGACCCGGCCGCCGGCGGGATAGTCTGGTTAAGCACCAACCTTGACGAATCAGATGTCATCGAAGGCGGCGAGAAGAAACTTCGGGCCGCCGTGCTGTACGCCGACAGGGAATTTCGCCCCGAGGCGATCATAGTGGCCAGTTCCTGCGTGCCTGCCCTGATCGGGGACGACGTTGACAGCATATTGGAAAATCTTGAGCGGGAAACCGCCGCCGAACTTGTGCCGGTGAACTGCGAGGGCTTCAAGACCAAGCTGATGGCCACGGCTTATGACGCCGTATATAACGGCGTATTGAAAAAACTCACCAAATACCGGGAACGCGACAAATACTTTACGGAAAACGAACTGTCCGACAAGTTGTGGGAATATGAGAAAGGAAGGACGGTAAACGTCTTTAATGTTGGCTCCATGAGCAGGGCGGACGAGTTGGAGATAAAAAGGCTGCTTTCCGCTTTGGAGCTAAAAGTTAACTTCCTGCCCTGTTTTTCCCGGCCGGACGACTTTCGCGCCGCCCTTGACGCCGCGCTTAACATCAGCGTTTGCGGGACGCATGACGACTATTACCTTAAATATATACATAAAGAATTTAACATACCTTACATCATCGACACCATGCCAATCGGCAAAAAAGCCACCGCGCGCTGGCTGTTGAAAATAGCGGATCATTTTGGCGTAGCCGAACGGGCGCGGCTTTTAATTCAAAAGGAGGAAGAAGAACTTGAGCGGGCGTTGGAAGGTTTCCGGGCGGTTTTAAAAGGCAAGCGCGCCTATGTCAGCGGCGGCGAGGTCCGCATTTTCGTTACCGCCGAGGTCTTGACCGATCTCGGCATGGAAATAGCCGGCTTCAAAGGCCACCACATCGATGAGTTCGCATGGCCGGTAATGGAAGGGCTGCCCGGCATAGAGAACATTTACATCAATATTGCCTCCCAACATCCTTTTGAACAGGCAAACATCGTCAAAAGGCTGAAACCGGATTTGCTGGTCATCCACACGGGCAGCGGCAACATAACCGCCAAACACGGCCTGCCGGTATTGCCGCTTTTTGGGCCCGGCTACAATTATATAGGCTATTCGGGCGTTTTCGAGATTGCGCGCCGTCTCCGCCGCATAATCGCCAACAACCAGTTCAACCGGAACATGCAAAAATACCGTCCCGCGCCTTATCGCAGCGAATGGTACGCAAAAGACCCATCCGCCTATATCAAGGACACGGCAGGAAAATGAGGGTTAAAAGGGGGATTTTCGGTGAATCGGGGGAAACCGGGAGTTAACGAAGATGCGCCTGTCAATCCGGAATTAATGGATCAAATAATTGACATGGCGCAAACGATTAATTTTGGTCATATTACGCTGATAAGCCAGAATTTTCGCCTTATTCAAATTGAACGCAATGAAAAGATCCGCATTGGCGAGCAAAGCAAAGCCAAAGAAAAGGACAAAAATGAAGTTTTTCCCAACCATGCCGGAATTTGCCGGAAAATACAGCAGCAGTTTCGCGGTTTGGAGTACGGACAGATCGTCATAGTGGTAAACAATGGCATCGTTGTACGCATAGAACGCATTGAAAAACAAAGATTTTCCGATTTTACGGGGCTTGACGGCGAGGGGATATGATGAATATGCAAATAAGTTGGCGTATCGCCGCCGCCAGTTCAAACGGTTTGGAGATAAACAGGCACTTTGGCCAGGCATCGTCCTTTTTCATCTTTGACTTAAAACCCGGCGGCGCTTACGAATTGGCCGAAGAACGCGCCTTCAATCAATTTTGCTCCGATTGCGGACATGAGAACCTGTCGGAGCGCATGGACATCTTTGCCGACTGCGGCGCCCTGCTGGCGGCAAAGGTCGGCCCGGGGGCCAGGGCCATGTTGGAGGCGGCCGGGCTGCTGGTATTTGAGCAGGAAGGCCGGATCGACCAAAACCTGCGCCGGCTGGCCAAGTACCTTGCGCTGCGGCAGACAGGCAAACAACAATAAGGAGGAAGCGGCTTGTACGCTAAATTCATTCCCGCCGCGAGCGCGGCGCTGACGCTAATCATACACGCCGGCGTGCCCAACAGCGCGAAATACATGCACGGCAAGTTGCCATACCTTAAAATACTGCTGCTTGTCATTCTCGCCGCAACTGTCATCAGCATAATTTTGTCGCGCTTCAATCCGCAGTTTGGCGAAAAATACGCCTACAAGTCGCGATTTGTCGGGGCGGCGCTCTTGTTTGTCTGCCTTTACAACGTCATAACCGTCAAGCTCATGCTTTTGCCGGCTATTTACTTTCCGGCCATTGACGTGATATTGCGCGTGTTCGTTGAGGAATGGGCGTTTTTGCTTAAATGCCTCGCCTATTCTTTCCGGCTTTTGCTCATCGGCTTTGTGCTCGGCGCCAGCACCGGCATAGCGACAGGCATCATGGTCGGTTGGAGCAAACAATGGAGTTATTGGATCCACCCTTTGATCCGGTTGATCGGCCCCATCCCTTCCACCGCCTGGATACCTATCGCGCTCGTCAGTTTTGCCAACTCCTTTCAGGCCAGCATCTTCCTGATCGCTTTGGCGGTATGGTTTCCCACTACCGTACTCACCAGCTCCGGCATTTACAATGTAAAGAACGCCTATTTTGAGGTCGCCAGCACGCTCGGCGCCAATTCCTTCCAGAAAATATTCAAGATCGCCCTGCCGGACGCCATGCCCAGCATCTTCGTAGGCATTTTCAACGGAACCTGTGCCTCTTTCCTCACGCTCATGACCGCCGAAATGATGGGGGTGAAATTCGGCATAGGCTGGTACATCAACTGGCAAAGGGAAATGATGTCTTACGCCAATGTATATGCCGGGCTTATAACCATCGCCGTCAGTTTTTCCTTCATTATTACTGTCATGTTCAAAGTGCGCGACAAAACCTTGGGTTGGCAGAAAGGGATAATCAAATGGTAGCGGCGAAAAGGTCAGGCGGCACAAGCATGGAAGACCTGCAAAAAATCTTTGTCCGCCCGGATGGGCAAATGGCAGAGGAGAAAAGGTCAGGCAGCATCAGCGCGGAAAACCTGCAAAAAATCTTCGTCCGCCCGGACGGGCAAACGGTAACGGCTCTAAGCGATGTCAATGTAAACGTGGAAGCAGGGCAGTTTGTGTCGCTTATCGGACCTTCCGGCTGCGGCAAGTCCACCTTTTTGCGGATAGTCGCCGGCCTTTTGCCGGCCAGCAAAGGACGCGTTTCTTTGGACGGGGAGGCGATCGACGGCCCGAGTTTTGAACGCGGCCTGGTTTTTCAAGACCCTACCCTGTTCCCTTGGCTTACCGTCTATGAAAATGTCGCTTTCGGCTTGCGGGTACGCAAAATATACGAAGAAAAACAAAAAGATGTAAGCGAATTCATCAGGTTAGTGGGGCTGGCCGGTTTTGAAAACGTCTATCCCCACCAACTGTCGGGCGGCATGGCGCAAAGGGCGTCGCTGGCCAGGGCCTTGGTTAACCACCCCAGCGTGCTGCTCCTTGACGAGCCGTTTGGGGCGCTGGACGCCTTCACGCGCATGAACATGCAGGACGAACTGATAAAGATTTGGCGGGAACGCGGCACTACCATGATTATGGTTACGCACGACGTGGACGAGGCCATCTATCTGAGCGATCGCATACTGGTCATGAAAGCGCGCCCGGCCAGGATCGAAAGCGTGATCGAAGTGGAGATGGGACGCCCGCGTGCCCGCAGCCACGCCTATTTTCTGGAGTTGCGGTCAAAAATACTGCAATTGCTTGATTTTGCCGGCAAGGTTGAAGAAATTCAATACTATATATAACAAGGAGGAGATTACCATGACAAAAAACAAAAAGGGTGCTTCCGTCGTCAAAATCGTTTTCGCGGCCGCCGTTACAGCGATGTTCTGCGCCGGTTACGCAGTCGGCGCCGTTCACGCAAAGGCGCTGAAAATAGGCTGGTCGGGCAGCCTTTGCGAAGCTCCGCTGCACATGGCGGTGGAAAAAGGGTTTTTCCAAGAAGAAGGGCTTGAGGTGGAATTAGTCAAACTTGCGCCCGGCACGGCTTTTGACGCCGTAACATCCGGGCAGACCGAAGCCGGTTTTTCGCTTTTGGCCAGTACCATCCAGCCGCTTTCCAACGGGTTGCCCGTCAAAATAACCACCGGATTGCACACGGGCTGCGACAAAGTATTGGTAAAAGCCGACTCCGGCATAACTAGCGCCGCCGGGCTCAGAGGCAAAAAAATCGGCGTGCCCAGCATGAGCAGCAGCCCGATCATCTTTGCTAAACGCTCCTTGGCCGCAGGCGGCGTCGGCGTAGGCATGGAAGACTCCGAGGTGGAATTTGTCGTCTACAACACATCCGATCTGGCCATCGCCCTAGACAAAGGCGCGGTCGACGCCATCGGCATGAACGAGCCGACTGCCACCATCGCCGCCAACGCTTACAACTACAAAACGCTGTTTGACTCCGCCAAAGACGCCCCTTTCAATTCGCAGTATTGCTGCGTAGCCTATGTGCGGGACAGCATAGCCGCCGATTCCCCCGATCTGGCGCTCAAATACACAAGGGCCATGCAAAAGGCCAGCGCCTGGGTACAGGCCAACCAGGACGAAACGGCCAGGATTCAGGTGGAGAACAAATGGGTTCCGGGCGACGCGCAAACCAACGCCGGCGTCCTCAAAACGCTCAATTATATACCGTCGTCTTCCGGCGCCTACAATGCTTTTGGCATTACCGCCCGGCAACTGCAGGCCGTCGGCATGCTCAACAAAAATACTGACGTTGACGCGCTGCATAACAACAGCTTCCTTATTTTATCCGGAATTGACGCCAAATATAAATAAATTCTTGTTTTGGCAAGGCCGGCAATGACTTTTATGTTTCCGGCAACGCTTACGGGCCGAACGGCTACCTCAAAATGGGGCGGCCGTTTTTTTCCTGCTTTTTGCACTTTTGCGATTTTACAAAAAGATGATTTTATTGTATAGTATTCAATAAGAATTGTTGCCGTCAGTTCACGTTATTGCGTTGCCGCCGCCGGCGGAAACTGCCTGCAAGGACAAACAGTTGGGCGATGCTTTGTTTGCGGGATAATTTATTGCCGCGCTGCATAGAAAGTTTAAATAAATTTTATTAGGGGGATTTTATAATGGCAAAAACCAAAACTATGGATGGAAATACTGCGGCGGCATACACGTCATATGCCTTTACCGAAGTGGCGGCCATTTTTCCGATCACGCCGTCGTCGCCCATGGCGGAAGCGGTCGACGAATGGTCGGCAGAGGGAAAAACCAATATTTTCGGGCAAAAAGTGAAGGTCGTCGAAATGCAGTCGGAAGGCGGCGCGGTCGGCGCGGTGCACGGTTCTTTGCAATCAGGCGCGTTGACGTCCACTTATACCGCCTCGCAAGGCCTGCTGCTTATGATACCCGATATGTATAAAATCGCGGGCGAATTGTTGCCCGCAGTATTTCACGTTTCGGCGCGCGCTTTGGCGGCGAACGCGCTCAGTATCTTCGGCGATCATCAGGACGTTATGGCCACGCGACAGACAGGCTTTGCCCTTCTGGCCGAAAGCAGCGTACAGGAAGTGATGGATCTGAGCGCGGTGGCGCATTTGTCGGCCATTGAAGGCCGTTTGCCTTTTCTTAATTTTTTTGACGGTTTCCGCACTTCGCACGAAGTGCAGAAAATAAAGCTGCTGGATTACGACGATCTGGCAAAGATCATCGACTACAAAGCCCTCGCGGCTTTCCGCAGCCGCGCGCTCAGCCCCAACCGGCCGGTTATGCGCGGCACGGCGCAAAACTCCGATATATATTTTCAGATGCGCGAGTCTATCAATAAATTTTATATGGCCTTGCCGGACATCGTGGAAAAGAACATGCGGGCGATCAACAAGCTGACCGGAAAAGATTACAAACCGTTCAATTATTACGGCGCGCCGGACGCCGAACGGATTGTCGTCGCCATTGGCTCCGGCTGCGAAACCATTGAGAGCGCGGTTGATTATCTAAACGGCAAAGGCGAAAAGGTCGGCATGGTCAACGTCCATCTTTTCCGTCCTTTCTCGGTCAAACACTTTTTCGCGGCTATCCCGAAAAGCGTGCAAAAAGTAGCCGTGCTTGACCGCACCAAAGAATCGGGCGCGGTGGGCGAGCCGCTTTATACCGACGTGCGCGCCGCTTTTTACAATTGCGGCTTGAGCCCGGTCATTGTGGGAGGACGCTATGCGTTAGGTTCCAAAGAATTTTTACCGTCGCATGTGCTCGGCATATTTGACGAACTAAAAAAGCCCGACCCGATGAACGGCTTCACCGTCGGCATTGTTGACGACGTTACCCATTTGTCGCTCGCCCCGGGCGAAGATATCGACGCTACCGCCCCCGGCACCAAAAACTGCAAGTTCTGGGGGCTTGGCTCCGACGGCACGGTCGGCGCCAACAAGAGCGCCATTAAAATTATCGGCGACCACACCGACATGAACGCCCAAGGGTATTTCTTTTACGATTCCAAAAAGTCCGGCGGCATCACCGTGTCGCATTTAAGATTCGGCAGCAGCCCGATCAAGCAGCCGTACCTTATTGAAAAGGCCGACTTCATCGCCTGCCACAAACAATCTTACATTAATCAGTATGACATATTGAACGGGTTGAAGAAAAAAGGGGTTTTCCTCCTGAATTGCCTCTGGCGCCCGGAAGAAGCCGGCCAGCGCCTTCCGGCCAAAGTGAAGCGCTATATTGCCGAAAACGAGATTAATTTCTACATTATTGACGCCATAGGCATTGCCGCCCAATTGGGCCTCGGCGGGCGCATCAATATGATCATGCAGGCCGCTTTCTTCAAACTGGCCGACATCATACCGCTTGGCGACGCCGTTAAGTATCTGAAAGAAGCGGTCGATGAATCTTACGGCCTCAAGGGGCAAGCCGTGCTTGACATGAACTACGCCGCGATCGACCGGGGCATTGACGCCATATCAAAGGTAGACGCGCCGGCGGACTGGAAGCGCGCGCAGGACGAGGAAAAGGCCGGCGGGGCAGCAGTCCCCGCTTTTATCGAGCGGCTGCTTGTCCCCGTCAACAAGATGGAAGGCGATTTGTTGCCGGTCAGCATTTTTGACGGCGCGGAAGACGGCACCTTCCCCGTTGGGACTTCTGCCTATGAAAAGCGCGGCATAGCCGTTGACGTGCCGGAATGGCAGCCGGACAAATGCATCCAGTGCAATCAATGCGCTTTTGTCTGCCCCCACGCCGCCGTGCGCCCTGCCCTTTCCGATGCCGGCGAAGCCGCCAAAGCCCCCGATGTTTTCCGCTCAAAACCGGCCGTCGGCGCTAAAGGCCTTAATTTCAGCATAGTAATATCAGTGCTGGATTGTACCGGCTGCGGCAATTGCGCGCAAGTTTGCCCATCCAAGGAAAAGGCGCTGGTCATGAAGCCGCTGGAGAGCCAATTGGACAAGGCCGATGCCTGGAACTATTCCAGAAGCCTTGCGCCCAAGCCAAACCCCATGAATACGTCAACCGTCAAAGGCGTGCAATTTGAAACGCCCTTGCTGGAATTTTCCGGCGCTTGCGCCGGCTGCGGCGAAACGCCCTACGCCAAACTGGTTACCCAGCTTTTCGGCGACCGTATGGTTATAAGCAACGCCACCGGCTGTTCTTCGATTTGGGGCGCCAGCGCGCCTTCCATGCCCTATACCGTCAACCATCGCGGGCGCGGCCCGGCCTGGGCAAATTCGCTCTTTGAAGACAACGCCGAATTTGGCCTCGGCATGTATACGGGCGCAACGCAAGTTCGCGGCCTCTTGACTTTAAAAGTTGAAAAAGCGCTGCCCGGCGCGGCGGGGGAACTTAAAGCCGCCCTTGCCGAATGGCTGGAAAAAAAGGATGAGAGCGCGGGAACGCACGAACGGGCCGAAAAATTGATCAGCCTTTTGGAAAAGGAAAGAGGCGGCGACAAACTGCTCAACGAGATATACGAAGGCCGTGATTATCTTGTGAAGAGATCGCAATGGATATTCGGCGGCGATGGCTGGGCCTACGACATCGGCTACGGCGGCCTTGATCACGTGCTTGCCTCCGGCGAGGACGTCAATGTCCTTGTATTCGATACGGAAGTTTATTCAAATACCGGCGGGCAGTCGTCAAAAGCCACGCCGGCCGCCGCGATCGCCAAATTTGCCGCCAGCGGCAAGCGCACCCGCAAAAAAGATCTCGGCATGATGGCCATTAGCTACGGCTATGTCTATGTAGCGCAAATTTCCATGGGCGCGGATAAAGCCCAGACGCTGAAAGCGATCCGCGAAGCCGAGGCGTACCGCGGCCCCTCGCTTGTCATCGCCTACGCCCCTTGTATCAATCACGGCTTGAGGGACGGCATGGGCAAAAGCCAGTTGGAAGCCAAACGGGCCGTTGACTGCGGTTATTGGGCTATGTACCGATACAATCCCGCTTTGGCGGACGAAGGCAAAAATCCCTTTGTCCTTGACTCCAAAGAGCCAACCGCCAATTTCCGCGATTTTCTCATGGGCGAAGTCAGATATTCCTCGCTTTTGCAGCAATATCCTATGCAGGCGGAAGCGCTTTTTCAGAAAACGGAAAACGATGCCAAGCTGCGCCTTGAAACATACAAGCGTTTGGCCAACGCATAGGGCGGCATTGTTCGACCGCCTTGGGCGGACTATGTTCGCCGCAAGGGTTGGCTGAGAGGCGCCAACCCTTGTCCTTCATGACTGCAACAAATGCGCAACCGACATCCGGCGGGAGCAAAAGCTCCCGCCGGATGAAATTTTGTTCCCGCAGCTGTTCGTGTTTAGAATAATTATCCATGGCAATGCATTCCTTCGCCAGCGGTTTTCTTTGCGCAATCAATGTGGCGGGCTAATATATTTCCTCTAATCAATGGATAGTTATTAATTTAATATTTTTATTTATAATTAATCTGTTGCAAAATAGAAAGTTATATGCTATTATATTTTCGTCATTTGTGTTAAATTTTAATATGCATGGAGGATGAAAATGAAAAAATTGTTTTCGCGGTTACTTTTGTTAGCTATGGCAATGCTGCTGGTAGCAGGATGCGGCGGGGAGAAAAAAGCCGAGGTGGTCAAGATTGGCTTTCTGGCGCCGCTCACGGGCGGCAATGCCGCAACCGGGGTCGGCCTGAAAAATTCCGCTGACTTGGCAGTTAAAAAAGCGAACGAATCAGGCAAATATCCTTACAAATTTGAAGTGGTCTTCGCCGATGACGCAGGGGATCCTTCCACCGCCGTATCGGCCGCGAACAAATTGATCGCCGATAAAAATATTGTCGCTGTCGGCGGGCATTTTAACAGCGGATGCGCTCTGGCCACCGTGCCTATTTTCCACAGAAGCAAAGTGCCGATAGTAATCACGGCCGCGATTCATCCCGACATCACCGGCAAAGGCTTCAAAGAAGTCACCCGCGTCATGACGGCCGCCAACGTGCAAAACGAATATGCCGGCGAACTGGCGACCAAAGAATGGGGCGTAAAGACTATTTGCCTTATCAACGACCGTACCGATTACGGCAAGACAAACGCCACGCAGTTCGGCGAGGCGGCCAAGAAAAACGGCGCGACGATTTTGTCGGAAGACGGCATAGCGGTCGGGCAGCAGGATTTTTCAGCCCTTTTGACCAACATAAAAGCCAAAAACCCCGATGCCGTTTATTTTGGCGGCGTGGCGACGGAAGCGGCCCTGCTTAAACGCCAGATGGCCGATCTGAAGATGGATTGCCTGTTTCTAAGCGATTCCGGCATAATTTCCGATACTTTCAATAAAATCGCGGGCGATGCCGCCGCCGGCATGATCGCTTTCAATATCGGCAAACCTTTGGAAGAGCTGCCCGGCGGCAAACAGTTCAAAGCCGACTATGAAGCGGCCAAGTACGCCGAGCCTTACGAGGCTTACGGACAGTTCGCTTATGATACTATGGGCGTGATCATGGACGCTATTTCCAGGGCGAAGTCCACCGACCACGCCAAGGTAATTGAGGCCATAAGGACGACCAAAAACTACAAAGGCGTAATCGGCGACACCACTTTTGACGAAAACGGGCAAACTACCACCAAATTGATCACGACCTTTATTTCCGATGGCGGCAAATGGGTTTCTTATGACAAGGCAACTATTAAAGTGGTTGATAAAAAGATAAAGAAATAAAAAGGTCCTTTTAAAATTTTCGGGGGTAAAAATGGCGGGAGAAGTAATTGTCCAGCAGTTTTTTAACGCTTTGAGCTTAGGCATCATGTACGCGTTGATCGCCGTCGGGTTTACGTTGTTTTTCGGCGTCATTGAAGTAGTAAACTTCGCCCACGGCGAAGTGTTCATGCTGGGAGCTTTCGCGGCAATGATCGGCGGCGGCGTTTTCGCCGCCGCCGGCTTTGCCCCCGGCACGTTCTTGTTTGTATTGCTCGTTTTGGCCGTAGTGCTGATCGTCGGGGCCTTGTTCGGCGCCGCGCTGGAAAAATTCATCGTCAGGCCGATGCGCGGCACGCCCGACATTATGACTTTGCTCATAACTTTGGGCGCGTCCATAGTAGTGCGCGAAGCGGTAATGCTTTTTGTTCCGAACGGAAGAAATCCCCAGCCCTTTCCGCAATTGATTTTTATGGGCAGCTTTACGGCCGGCGGGGTATTGATCAAGGCGGAGACCTTGCTGTGCATCTTCTTGTCCGCGCTGCTCATAAGCGGCATGTATTATTTTATCGAAAAAACCGTGTTTGGCCGATATATCCGCGCTACCGCCCAAGACCGGGAGGCCGCCATGATGATGGGCGTCAACGTCAAGCTTGTTTTCGTTGTAACGCTTGTTCTCGGCTCGGCGCTGGGCGCGGTAGCCGGGCTGATGAACGGCATGGCGTACGGCATTATAAAGTTCAACATGGGTTTCGCCGCCAGTATCAAAGGCTTCGCTTCCGCAGTCGTAGGCGGTTTGGGCAATATTTACGGCGCGATCGTGGGCGGCCTCCTGCTGGGTTTTCTGGAAATATTAGTGGTAAGCGTCGTTCCCGACGGCTCAAGCTATCAGGACCTCATCAGTTTCCTGATCGTGATAATCTGCCTTGTTTTCCGTCCGGCGGGACTGTTCGGCGAACGCGCTTATGAAAAAGTGTAGGGGGCAAATTGAGCGGTGAATGTTTATATACTATTGTCGGAACTTTTCGTTTACGCACTTTTTCTTGCTTTTGTAGTTATCGAAGATCCTTTGGCGGTAGCCGGTTATTTATTGGCGCTTTTCCTTGGCGCGATTGTTTATAAAAAGAAATTCCCTTTGCACGTCCGCAGCCTGTCATCCCTTTACGCCGACAACATCAAACAGGTTGGCCTGACCGCCGTTTTGCTCGCCCTGACTTTTCCCTTCGTAGTCAATGGCGATCCCTATTGGCTGCAGGTCATCAATTTTGCCATGCTGCACGCCATAATGGCCGTTGGCCTTAACTTCATGACCGGGCGCGCCGGGCTTATATGCTTGGGATACGCCGCTTTTGAGGCGGTAGGCGCTTATACCGTCGGCCTTCTCACTTTGAAACTTGGCGTAAGTTTTTGGCTCGCCCTGCCCCTGTCCGGCGTCATGGCCTGTCTGTTCGGCATTATCTTGGGTTTGCCGGCGCTAAGGGTCAAAGGCCATTACTTGGCTTTGGTAACCATTGCTTTCGGCCTTATCGTCCAGGAACTTATCCTGAATACCGAAAGCGTTACCGGCGGGACAAACGGCTTGATCGACATACCGTCGCCGGTTATTTTCGGTTATGATCTGGGTACGGCAATGGATCTCGGGTTTGTTTCCATGAGTTATTTGGCCAATTTCTATTATTTGTGCCTGGCAGTTTTGATTTTCTCCACAGTCGTTTTGTATAAACTCAGCAACTCTTTTTTAGGGCTGTCGCTGAACGCGATGCGCGAAGACCAATTGGCCGTGCAATGTTACGGCATGAACCTTATCAGCTACAAATTGTACGCTTTTGCCATCAGCGCCTTTTTTGGCGGCTTGGCGGGCGGGTTATACGCCGCCATGATCAATTTCATCGCGCCGGAAAATTTTGGTTATTCTTTGTCGATCATCATTATCAGCATGATCATCTTAGGAGGGCTGGATTCTATTCCAGGCGCTTTGCTCGGCGCCTTTGCCCTTTCTATTTTCCCTGAAAAATTTCGGGCTTTTGAGGATTACCGGGTGCTTTTTTACGGCCTGATAATTGTTTTGTGCCTGTTGTTTATGCGCGAAGGCCTTGTCCCCTTTAAGCGCCGCATTTTTAAAGCCTTCCCGCGGGAGGCCGGATAAATGGAACTTTTGTCAGTAAAGGATCTCACGATAAATTTCGGCGGCGTAACTGCGGTCAGCAAGGTCAGCTTTTCGCTTGCCGCCGGCGAAATGCTCGGCATCATTGGCCCGAACGGTTCCGGCAAGACTACCCTGTTCAATTTGCTGTCAGGCATATATCAGCCGTCCGCCGGGACCATCGCCTTAAACGGGGCGCCTATCCAAGGGTTGCCTGCCAATAAAATTTTTAATCTCGGCATCTCCAGGACCTTTCAAAACGGCCGGCTGTTCTGGAACTTAAACGTGGTGGAAAACATTATCATAGGCCTGGAAGAATCCCGGGCGGCTTCCATTTTCGGCGCGATTTTCGCTCCCGCCAGAGAAAAAGCTTTGCAAACGCAGGCCATACAGAAAGCTATGGAAATAATGGGCATTTTTGGCTCCCTGTTGGTAAGCCAGGCCGACAAACTGGCCAAAGATCTGCCCTACGCCGACCGCAGGCGGCTGGAAATCTGCCGGGCCATAGCTTCCGGGCCGAAAGTGCTGCTTTTGGACGAGCCGTCCGCCGGTATGGACAGCCTGGAAACGGAACGCCTGATGAACGACTTGCTGAAAGTAAAAAAATCCCTGCCGGATTTGTCAATAATTGTCGTTGAACACGATATGGGCTTTATCAAAGGGCTGGTAGACAAGGTAATGGTTTTAAATTACGGGGAAAACATCGCCTACGGCACTTTTGCCGATATCGCCGGCAACGAACAGGTGATCAACGCCTACCTGGGACAGGAGGACGGTCGCTGATGCTGACGCTCATTGATGTTTCCACTTTTTACGGTTCCGTGCCTGTTCTTAAAAACGTGATCATCGAAATACCCAAGGGCAGCATAACCTGCCTGCTTGGCAGCAACGGCGCCGGCAAAACTACAACCATCAATACGGTTTTGGGCTTTGTCAAGCCGTCCGCAGGCGACATTCTCTTTAATGATGCCAGCATCCGCGCTTTGCCGACGGAAACAATCGTAAGCCGCGGCATTGGCGTGGTGCCTGAAGGACGGCGGGTGTTCCCGAAAATGACGGTGGAGGAGAATCTCTTGGTAGGCGCGTCCTGCAACAAGAACAAAACCCGCATAGCCCGCAACCTTGAACGCGCTTATACGACCTTCCCGCGCCTCGCCGAGCGCCGCTCGCAAAACGCCGGGACCTTGAGCGGCGGCGAGCAGCAAATGCTTTCCATCAGCCGCGCCTTAATGAGCGACCCGCAAATAGTCCTTATGGATGAACCGTCCCTGGGACTGGCGCCTTTGATCGTAAATGATATTTTCGCGACAATCAAACAAATCAACAAAGACGGAACTACCATTCTGCTGATTGAGCAGAACGCTTTCAAAGCGCTCGCTATGGCGGATAGGGCGTATCTGTTGCAAAAAGGCCAGGTACTGGCCTCCTGTACGGAAAATACGCCGGAAGCCAAAGCCAGGCTAAAAGATATTTATTTAAAATCAACCGAACAAACGCAATAGCTATATAATCTATAGGTGAAAGGATTGACCGGCATGGGCAATTATAAATTTGATGAAAACGAGGCTTTTGGTCTGCTTAGGCAAACAGTAAAATGCAATACGGTTAATCCCCCGGGCAACGAAGTTGCCTTGGCTAAACAACTGCAAATTTTCTTGGCGGAAAACAAAATAGACGCGGCGGTCGATGAATTCGCCCCCGGGCGCGCCAATTTGGTACTGCGCATCAAGGGCGAAACGGCCTCCCCTGCCCTCTTGCTGACCGGGCACCTTGATACGGTTCCAGTTGGCGAAGTTAAATGGCAGCATGACCCGTTTGCCTGCGAAAGCGAAAACGGCTTGGTGTACGGGCGGGGCATTGCCGATATGAAAAGTTCCGTGGCCGCCATGCTGTACGCCCTGATACTTTTGCGACGGGAAGGCTTGCCCCCCAAACAGGACGTTGTTTTTCTGGGAACGGCCGACGAAGAGGTTTCACGCCGGGGAGCGGCAGCTTTTGTCAAAAGCGGCGGCATGTCCGACATCGGCGCCATATTGGTGGGAGAACCGAGCAACGGCGATATTTTACTCGCCCATAAAGGCGCCATGTGGCTGAAAGTTACCACGCGCGGGAAAACGGCCCACGGCTCCATGCCGCATTTGGGCGTTAACGCCGTCAGCGGCATGGCCAAATTCATTAACATGCTGAACGCGCAAACTTTCGCCTGCCAGCCCAATCCGCTGCTGGGCGTCCCGACACTCAGCGTCAACACCATTCAGGGCGGCGTGGCGATAAATGTTGTGCCCGATTCCTGCGTGTGTACAATTGACATAAGGATAATTCCCGGGCAAACGGAAAAAGATATCCGGGATTTCATTGATGCCGCCTTGTCAAAAGCGGCGGAAGGCGACGACGGTTTCTGTGCGCAGTATGAGTTTTTGACCAATGCCCTGCCGGTGGAAGGCGCCAAAGGGCACCATATCATTCAGGCGCTGGAGGCGGCCGCCGGCAAACCATTGCTTAAACGCGGCGTGAATTATTATACCGACGCGTCCACCCTGCTCGGCGACAAAGTCCTTCCCTTGGCCATCTACGGGCCGGGCGACGACAAACAGGCGCATCAGCCTGACGAACACATAGAACTGGAAAAGTATTTCGACGCGATAGAAGTTTACAAAAATTTCGTCCGCAACTTTAAAATCTGATTGCCAATATGCCAAAAGACGGATACAGCATAAACGCGGCCGCACCTGACGATATAGAAGCGCTGGCGGACTTGGTCGCCCTTGTTTTTTCTTTGGAAAAGGATTTTCGCGCCGACAGGCAAAAACAAACCGCAGGGCTGAAAATGCTCCTTGCGGACAGCAACTCCCGCGTTTTCGTACTCAGGCACAGCAATTTGCCGGTCGGAATGTGTACCGCCCAACTCATAATTTCAACTGCGGAAGGCGGTTACAAGGCGCTCGTTGAAGATGTCGCGGTCGCGCCCGGGCATCGGGGCAAACAATGGGGGCGCAAGCTGCTGGCCGCCGCCGGCGATTGGGCGAAGGCCGCCGGCGCCAGAAGGCTTGACTTGGCGGCAGACAAGGGCAACGCGGACGCCCTAGCCTTTTATCATAAAACAAACTGGCAAAAAACCAATCTTGTCGTTTTGCAAAAAAAAATATGACTGCTTGCTCCCGGCTGAAAAAGGTTCAAGCAGTCATAGCTGTTCTCAGATTAAAATCATGCTGTCTTTCCTTGCGGCCGATTTATCGCCCCGATTTGCGCTAAAGCCTCGCCGAACATAGAGGTTGTCCTGCGTTTTGCGCCGCTAAGGGCGGCAAATCATCCCGTAAATCTTAAGGGGCGTTTTAATCATATGAACAGTATTGTTTTGCCGGCAAGTCCGTTTTTCACTTGAAACAATCGCATAGCCGCCACAAAACCCTCACAGATTGGGCCTGGCGGCAATTAAATCGTTGTCCGTCCCTTTGTCGCCTACCTGCACAATTTCATCTACAACCGGGTAATAATCGTCATAAAGTTTCTCGCGGGCAATCATTTTATTGTCCCGGTACTTCAGCCGGTATGTCGTTACATGGTAACCATTTGCCCCTGTTCTTTCCACCCTGACTTCGTCAGGGTCCATTTTGGTGTTTTTCCGGACAATCGTCTTGTATTTGATTACCCGAATGTTGTCCGTAACTATTTTAATTGAAGGGACCACGGCGGCTTTTTCCCCCAATATTTCTATCGTCATGTTATTATCCGCCACAATGCCGCGAATGTAAATATTGCCGGGCGAGGTGTTTTTGAACTTGAGGTCAATTATATCGCCGGCAATGGTAGCGTCCCGTCCCAAGGGCGCATAAGGCACCGGACGGTAATGGTTCTCGCGCTCGGTCAGTTCCAGATCGGCCAATAATATCGCATTATATAAAGTGCTGCTTACCTGGCATATTCCGCCGCCGACCCCCGGCACAATATCTTCGCCGATATACACAGGCGCGTCACGGTAGCCCCGCTCAAGGGTACGCGGCCCTATCCCCTTATTGAAAGAATATATGTCGCCCGGGCGCACCAACGCGCCGTCAAGGTAGCTGGTCGCCAGACGGACATTATGCGTGCGGTCGGCGGCCGACGGTTCAAAATAGGTAGTATATGAAGCCAAAACATCGCGAATATTGGCGAGGTCATCTTGCGTAACGTTCGGTTGCGTAACAACGGCGGGCAAGGAAACAAAAGGCTTTTTTTCGGAAACAGCTTTGGCCGCCAGGGCAAAAACCTCCGCTTCGTTTATCGCAACGCCTTTTATTTCCGGAGTGATTTCCTGCTTGCCGTCAACAATCTTTACTGCGGCGTCTTGGGGCTTCTTGTTGCAAGCCCTGACAATGTCGGAAATTATCTTTTTTAATTTCCCCCGGTCATATAAAAATTCAAAAGCTATGTCTTTGCCGTTGTTGTAGATGTAAAAACGCTGCCGCAACCTTTCCATGACGGTTCCTTCCCGCCCGGCCAAGTAGGCTTTGCCGACAATGCCTTTGACATCGACCCGGCAATCAATGTCCGGCGCCATAATCGGCCAGGCTTGTTCGTCATATCTAAGCGTGAGGACGGGCTGCGAATACATTTTTTTGATTTTTGCGGCAACGGCCGTTTCCGCTTCCGGCGGCGCAAGGCCGCCCAACTCGACGCCGGCCGCCCTTACGCCGCCGCATATAGAATTACTCAAGGCATAGCTGCTGTTTAAAGCAACTATGCCTGTAACGGCTACCAAAAACAAAGACAAAAATATTATGGCGAAAAATTTGAGGTTTATTTTCGCAAGCTTCGGCAATTTTCTCATCCTCGGCAACCTCTAATAATTGCCGGCGAATAACGCGGCAGGAGATTTTTCGCACGGCAAAGACATAGAAACCAATGCCGCCCGCGCCTTCCGGCAACGCGGCCAATGGAGGGCGAGCGGCAAATTTGCCCTGACAGGCAAAAAACCGGCCGCTTTCCCAAGGGGAAAATATCCGGCATAGTGCCGCGAACAGTTATCAGAGGTTATCCATATTGAAAAGCAAAAACCGCTTTATTATTGCAAACTCATCGAAAGCTCCACGAATTTACCGGCGGCTTTTGCCCTTTGAATGACTTCGTCGGTAACTTCTTCGCCCGGGTTAATTATTTCAACGCCGTTATCTGTTACAATTTTCCGATTGGCCTTTTTGCCGATCATAAACGTCCTTTGGCGATCTTCAAATTTCTTTGTGGCATCTTTAACAGCGGCATCGCCGGAGTTTTCCTCGTCAGCAGCGGCCGGCGGCGTTGCCGGCGAGACATCGGGCGGAGCGTCAGGGACGCCAAAAGCGGACAATGCGGCGGCCGGTTTCGCCGCAGGGACCGGCGCGGATACGGGCTTGCTGCCAATGTCCTCATCTTCTTCCGCAATGATGGTTCTTTTGGCGGCGAGCGTATAAATCCGATCTGCGGTTATGGTAAAATCATTGCCTTTTGCGGTTTTAGCGTGACATTCGACGATTTTACCTGTTTCCAGATCAAAATATACCTCGACGATCTTACCTTTTATATGGCCTTTTTTGCTCAACACTTCTGTATTGATGACATTGACGTTCGCTTCCAAAAACTTTTCCAGTTCGGGAACTTTTGACCATTCATTAACGATGCTTTTATCCTCAATGGTCAAAGCCCTTTCGCCAATACCCAAAATATCGCCGAAACGGACCAGTTTCGCGCCTTTGTAGGATGTGCCGTCCTCAACGGCAATCGCGGCAATGGCAGCTTCCGCGGCGTCAATCAACAACGATTTTACAGTGCCGACTTCTTTGCCGTCTACCAGGCTGACAATCGGCAAGCCGATTATTTTAGCAGATTCTTTCATTTAAAAATTCCCTCCCGCATAATTGATATATTATTGTCAATAAAATACCGGCCGCTATTGCTGCGATGAATTTTTCCAGTCAAGATACTCCTTTTCAATGTCCTCTTTTACTTTATCAGGTATTTGATTATAAGGCAATAAGGCAATGTTGTGAGTTTTTAAAATATTTTTGATTATGCGCAAATAACCTATATTAAGAATGAAGTCATGCCGCATGTTGGCAACGGTCGTTTTTTCGATGCCTTTTTGCAATTCGGCAATAGCCATGTCATAATTGCCCATTTGCTTGTATATGTTCGCCGTTTCCACTATTATGAGCAAAGCGAAATCATTCATGGGATACATAGCATAGGCCATCTGCAAAGAATGTAAAGCTTTTGCCCAATTGCCCTGTTCTTTCTGCGTAAAGGCAAAATCCAAAAGGTCGTCAAAGGAATCGGACTTGGGTATTTGTTCAGCCGGCAATGGCCATTGCGCCTTTTTTTCCACCACTTTTATTTTTTCATCCTCCTGCCGCCTGTAAGGCAATTCATCTTCCTCGCAATGTTTTTGCGCATATGCGCAGCGCGGTTCGTAAATCAATGCGCCTTCTTGTCCCGCCCCGCCCGCGAAAGCCTTTTCAGCCAAAGCAGAGCCGGGTTCTTTCTCCGGCGCCAAACGGCGCGCTTCGCCGGCAAGTGAAACCCGATGTGTTTCAGCGGCGGGCGAAGATTCCTGCCCGCCTTGCGCAAAAATTTCTTCGGCGCTTGCCCTGCCGCAGGTCTCGTCGGCCGCCGGGATTGACCCTTGTTCATCCCCGTCTGCCGCCAAACAAGGATAAATTGGCGCAGCGCCCATAACTGCGTCCTCTGTTTTTTCCGCATAATCGTTCCAAGCGCCGGCATCTTGGTTGAAATACGTCTCGCCGATACCGAAACAATCCGATTGCCCGTCAGAGCAGCCGGCAAAAGCAAGCTGTCCGTCAATATCGTACCGTTCCCGGCAGCCGACGGCCACTGCATCATCCGCCGCCCGGGAAGAAGGGACAGGGACATCGGCAAAACAACCGGCGTATACGCAAACGCCGTTGTCAGCCGCAAAACATTCGTCCGTGAACGGTCCGCTGTTTATAACAGCGCTTTGCGGCGGCAGATTACAATGCCCGGGCAACTTTTCTCCCCCGCGATTGCCGCCGTTCGCCGGCTTCGGTTCTTCTGCGCTTGCCGGGCTGATTTCACGCCCAACGGCCACAGGCAACTTCCAATCGCCCAAAACGGTTGCGATCTTTTCGCCGGCGCGCGAAAACCAACCATCCCCATAACCGCCGCCATAGGCGGATGCCTCCTTGCCGGACGCCGCCACGCCGTCGCAGGCCAGATCGTACTTACAGACGGCGCCAATCGCGGCTTCGTCTTCCTTGAAACTCTTGACGAAGCCGGAAGGCCGTATTTTACCTTGGGCGGGAAAAACTTTCGCCGCGATTTTTTCGATCGCCGGTTCGGCATACCGCAGGACGTTGAAACTGGGCGCGTTCAACAAAGCGGGCTCAAAGCAGTCATTTGCCACGCCATCATCTTTGTCCCGCTTCTCGTCGGCGTCCGCAAAAAAGGCAGAGACGGCCGCCGTTGCCGACAATTCCGGCCCTGCCGCCGTAGGCTGCATAGCGCTATCTTCCTCCGGCAACAAAACAGCGTCCGCGCCATCAGGCTTATAAGCGGCGCGGCAAGATTTGTCCTGCCGCCCGGAATATTCTTCCTTGCCAAAAATCCACGCCAAAACAACCGACAGTAAAAACATGGAAAAAAGAACCAACAAAATAGTCCCCGCCATGCTCAGCTGCGGCACAAGAAACCTCGGCAGCACAAGACCCAAAAAAAGCCCCATTACCCCGCATATCAAAAGCGGGAGGAACTTGATCGCGATTCCAAGTTTGTTGATCAAAAAATATACTATTATTATTACCGCCATAACAGCCGTCAATGGCAATCCTAAATACATAGCCCTTTCCCCTGCCGTTACATGAATAATGTTGTTATTTCTCGAAAAAAGTAAAATATCCTTTATTCAATTAAGATTCAGCAATATTTTTTGCGCAGGCCAAAAGAGCCAGAACGCCGTGTTCAAAAGTCAGGCCGCCCTGAAAATAGACGGTATAGGGCGGGCGCAACGGCCCGTCGGCGCTAAGTTCGATCGAAGCGCCCTGCACAAACGTCCCTGCCGCCATTATCACGTCGTCCTGATAGCCCGGCATCCTCCCCGGCATCGGCAACACGTAAGAATCGACGGGGGAATTTTCCTGTACGGCCTGGCAAAAAGCTATAAGCGCCGCGCGCGTCTTCAAGCTGATTCTTTGTATTATGTCCCCGCGCGCCGCGCGCTCGCCCGGCGACACATCGTAGCCCAGCCGCGAAAAAAGGGCCGCCGCGTATACGGCTGTTTTAAGAGCCTGCAAAGTTATATGCGGGGCAAGGAAAAGTCCCTGGTACAAGAGTTTTTGGGCGTCGCCGCCCACCGACCCCATCGCGCTGCCAAGGCCGGGCGCCGTATAGTGGTAGCCGGCCATTTCCACCAGTTCTTCCCGCCCCGCTATATAGCCGCCGGAAGGCGCAAGACCGCCGCCTGGATTTTTTATCAGCGAACCGGCCATTATGTCGGCGCCGGCTTCGGTCGGCTCCGTTTCTTCCACGAATTCGCCATAGCAATTGTCCACAAAACAAATACAGTCAGGCTTTGCTTTTTTCACCGTCTCGCAAATACGGCCAATTTCTTCCACCAGCAAAGTTTTGCGCAGGGAATAGCCGCAGGAGCGCTGTATGTGCGCTATTTTTGTCTTGGCGCCGACCGCGCGCTTTATCTGCTCAAAGTCAACCTCGCCGTTTTCCTTAAAATCCACTTGCCGATAAATTATCCCATGTTCGGCAAGCGAACCTTTTTGCGGTACGCGAGCGCCAATTACCGTGCGCAAAGTGTCGTAGGGATCCCCGGTTACCGACAGCATTTCGTCGCCCGGGCGCAGCACGCCGAACAACACGGTAGACAAAGCGTGTGTGCCGGAAACAAACTGGGCGCGCGCGATCGCTTTTTGCGCCCCGAAAACGCCGGCGTAGATATTGTCAAGCAGGTCGCGTCCCAAATCAGAGTATCCATAACCGCCGGCCGGATGAAAACAATGGGCGGAAACTCGATTTTTTTTGAACTCCCGCAATATTTTGCGGGTATTTGCGATGCTCTTTTTTTCCTGCCCGGCGAAAGTCTCAGAAAGGCCGTCCCGTATTTGCCTGTCCAATTTTTCCAGATCCAAATAATTTTATCTCCTGTACTCTATAAAAGCGTCCAATATTTCCGGCGCGCCGGAAACTTTGAGCAAAACGCCGCCCACCGTATATTTTTTCGCCAGCACTTGCGCACATTCATGCAAATGTGCGGCTACGGCGCTTTGGTCGTAGGGAACAAGAAACTCCGCTTCCACGGCGAAATTTTCCAAGGTTTTGTCAATAAGGCACGACAATTCCGCCAGGCCGTCCCCGTTGACGGCCGAAACGGCAACGCTCGCCTCTTCCCTCGCCAGTCGGGCGGACACGTTGCCGTCCGTCAGCTTGTCCGCTTTATTGAATACGGTAATGATTTTTTTTCCGTGCGCGCCAAGCTCTTCAAGCACTTTATAAACAGCGTCGCTCTGTTCCCGATAAAAAGGATTGGCGGCATCGACCACGTGAAGGAGCAAGTCGGCCTGGACAACCTCTTCCAAGGTAGCCCGGAAAGCCGCGACCAATTGATGCGGTAGTTTGCGGATAAACCCGACCGTATCCGTCAGCAGCGCCTCCCTGCCCGAGGGCAGGGACAACCTGCGGGTAGCAGTATCAAGCGTGGCAAAAAGTTTGTCCTCCACGTATGCGCCGGCGTTGGTCAGGGCATTGAGCAAGGTTGACTTTCCGGCGTTGGTATAGCCGATAAGGGCAACCAGCCGCTGGCCGCCCGCAACTCGGTTTTTTATATGCAATTGACGCACATTTTTCACTTTTATGAGGCTTTTTTCTATTTCGGCAATCCTGTTTCGTACATGCCGCCGGTCAGTTTCCAGCTTGGTCTCCCCCGGCCCTCTTGTCCCAATCCCTCCGCCGGTACGCGAAAGGACAAGCCCCTGCCCGGCCAGCCGCGGCAGGGTATATTTCAACTGCGCAAGCTCCACTTGCAGCTTTCCCTCGTAAGTATTGGCCCTTTGCGCGAAAATATCCAATATAAGCGCGGCGCGGTCAATGACTTTTATCCCCAGGGCTTCTTCTATGTTCCTTTGTTGGGCGGGTGAAAGCTCATCGTCAAAGACTGCCATTGTGGCGGCTTTCTCCTGGCAGGCCATAGCCATCTCCATTATCCGCCCGCTGCCCAGGTACCAGCCGGCATCCGCCTTGCCGCGCTTTTGCGTAACGCTCCCGGCAACGGCAGCGCCGGCGGACTCAACCAGCCGCGCCAACTCCGCCAAAGATTCATCCGCCGGCAGGTCGGCGTCCGGACGGTCTATGCCGGCGATGTACGCTATTTCTTCGCTCTTATCGGTATTTTTGTCCGCGCCGGCGCCGGAAATGGCCTTCTCCGCCTGTTTTACCGCTTGCGTGAAATCGAAAACGTCCGCAGCGGCAAAAGGGCCGAATGTTTCATGCAAGTATTCGCCACCCTCGCCAATGCCGGCGATCACGCCTATACTGAAATCGCTGAAAGCGCAAGCGCAAACGCCAACGGCAATCATCATGTCATAACGGTTTTTTTTCAAAGAAGCAATATCGAGCTCACTAAGCGCGCTGTCGGCTGACGGGTGCGTATGTATGCAGGTTACGCCGCTTAAACGGTTAGCCGCGCGCCGTTTATCGACGGGCGGCAATTCTACCGTGGCAAAATCCCCCACGGAAACGCTTTCCACTTTCCCCCGCCTGTTTACGTACACGGCAATTTCCCGGTTGATCTTTCCCGTCAACGCGGCCAGTTTGTCCAGCAACGCCCTGTCGGCAAAATTGCCTTCGCTTATCGGCTGTTCATACAGTTTGCCCAATTCATCGATTATGCCGTTTTTCAGGCCTTTGACATTTCCGGCGACTTCGGGCATGGTCAATCGCGTCCGCGCGCCAGTTCGACATTGACCTTGTAGCCTTTGATGTTTCCCCTGTGCATGACGTTTATCACTTTTTCCGCCATGTTTTCCGGTATCTCGACAAAAGTGAATTTATCGTAAATGTTTATCAGGCCGATGACGCTGCCCGGGATATCGGCTTCGCTCGCGATCGTGCGGACAATGTCCTCCGGCGCTATTTTCTGCTGGCGCCCCACATTCATAAACAGGCGCACCATCCCGCCCCGGGCGCCGGTACCGGCGAAAGACGGCTTGTCCTCCGGCACCAGGGCCTTTGCCCCTTCCTGCATCAGTTTCAGGGCGGCGGCCGCTATGTCCTCGGCCGCATACGAATCAAGCAGTTCCTCGAGTATGGGTTTATAGTTTTCCAATTTGCCCTGTTCCAGGACGGCGAACATACGCGACAAGATCGTCTCCCGCTGCCGTTCCAGCACATTTACGGCCGTAGGAAGGTTTTTCCGCGTAATGCGGGTATTGATGACCTTTTCGATTATTTTCAACTGGCGAAACTCGCGCGACGTGATAAAAGTCAGGGCAGTGCCCTTGTTGCCGGCGCGCCCGGTCCGGCCGATCCGGTGCACGTAACTTTCCGGGTCCTGCGGTATGTCATAATTAATGGAATGAGTTATGTTGTCTATGTCCAAGCCGCGGGCGGCGACGTCGGTGGCAATCAGGATATCCGAACGGCCTTCGCGAAATTTTTTCATTACCCGGTCGCGCTGGTTCTGGCTAAGATCGCCGTGCAGCGCTTCCGCCAAGTATCCCCTGTTGCCAAGCGCGACCGCCAATTCATCCACGCCTTTTTTCGTGCGGCAGAAAATAATTGTTTTTACCGTGTTTTCAACGTCCAGAACCCGGCAAAGCCCGTCCAGCTTGTCATTGGTCTCATAATAAAATTGATCAATTAAAGGAACGGTAAGTTCCTCCTTGCTTACCGTAACAAGCTGGGGCTTGTGCATGTACTTTTCCGCTAGGCGCACGATAGGTTTTGGCATGGTGGCGGAAAAAAGCAGGGTCTGCCTGTCTTCGGGCGTATTTTTGATGATTGACTCAATGTCGTCGATAAAACCCATGTCCAGCATCTCGTCGGCTTCGTCCAGCACGAGATGCCTTATGCTGTCAATTTTTATCGTATCCCGCCGGATGTGATCCAGCAGACGGCCCGGCGTACCGATGACTATCTGCACTCCCAGGCGCAGCGCACGTATTTGCCGCTCAATCGGCTGCCCGCCGTAAACCGGCAAAACCTTGACTCGGCGCAAGCGCCCTATTTTCCCCAATTCTTCCGCTACTTGGATGGCCAGCTCACGGGTAGGCGTCATGATCAAAGCCTGTATCTTGCGCGTATCAATAAGATTTTGGATTATTGGTATGCCAAAGGCCGCAGTTTTCCCTGTGCCGGTCTGCGCCTGGCCGATCACGTCGACCCCTGACAGGACCAGCGGTATCGTTTGCGTCTGTATGGGCGAGGGCTCCTCGAAACCCATTTCGGTCAAAGCCGCCACAATTTTGCGGTCAAGGGTAATATCCCCAAAAACCCCGGTTTGATTTGTAGACATTTATTTATTCATTTCCTTTCAAAATTATATTTTTTTAATTCAGCCAATACATAAAAAATAGCGGATTTTGCTGTCCTTAATTTTATCTCCAAGCGGCCGCCGCCAAACAAAAATTTCTTCGCGGCGGCAGTCCCCTGAAAAAACACGGACACATACACGGTTCCCACCGGCTTTTCCGCGCTGGCGCCGCCAGGTCCGGCTATGCCCGTTATTCCCACGCCAACGTCGGCGGCAAACAAACGGGCGGCGCCTTCGGCCATCTGCTTGGCCACAATTTCGCTCACCGCGCCTTCTGCGGCTATGGCGCCGCCGTCTACGTCAATTACGCCGGTTTTCGCCTGGTTGCTGTAACTGACTACCGACCCCAGGAAATACCCCGAACTGCCCGGTATGTCCGTCAACATGCTGCTGGCGAGCCCGCCGGTGCAAGATTCGGCCAAAGCGATTGTCAGGCGGCGCTCACTCAGCCATTTGCCCAAAACGGCAGGCAGGCTTTCATCGTTTACGCCGTAAACAGCATCTACCCTTTTGCGCACCTCCCGTTCCATGCCGTCAAGCAGCAGATCGGCCTTAGCGGTATCGGCGGCTTTAGCGGTAAGCCTTACTATCAATTCGCCCTGGCGCGCGTACAAAGCTATCGTCGGGTTGCTCTGGCCCGTTATCAGGTCATGGAGCTTTTCCGCGGCCATAGACTCCCCCATGCCCGCCAGCCGCAGGACACGCGAATAGTTGACGCCCTGCGCCCCATATTTCTCCAGCAATAAAGGCGCGGCCTTGTTTTCAAACATATAAGCCAACTCGCCCGGCGGCCCCGGCAAATTTATTATAACACGCGCACCGTCCGCCGCGAAAATTCCCGGCGCGGTCCCCCGCTCATTGTCAATGACCTCGCAACCTTCGGGAACCATGGCCTGCTTAATGTTGTTGGCGGTCATTTCCATTTGTCGGGCGGCAAATATGCCCCTGATTTTATCCTCAACCCCTTTATTGAGAACAAGTTTTTTTTGCAGCACTTCCGCCGTAACTTCTTTGGTAATATCTCCCGGCGTAGGGCCTAATCCGCCGGTGGTTACAACTATGTCGGCCCGTTCTGCGGCGCGGCTTATGACCTCCTTCATCCTTTCCCAATTGTCGCCGACCGTGGTTTCATAAAGCACGTCAAAGCCCAGCGCGTTTAAGCGTTCAGCCAGATATCGAAAGTTAGCGTTGACTATTTCCCCCAGCAAGAGCTCCGTGCCCGTACTTACGATTTCTACTCGCATAAACAATCCTTTCTATCCAAGACTCTACCCTCCCCGGTCAAAGCCCCCCCGACCTTGCGGCCAATCGGCCCTTGAACATTATCCGTGTTTTAGCCGGGGGCACCGCGAACAACTTCCGCCAAAACGTCATAGGCAAATCCCTGCGTTATTTTTGCCCTGACAAACGTTCCCGGCTGGCATCCGCCGGCTTTTTCCAAATAAACCACCCCGTCTATTTCCGGCGCCTCACGGTAAGAGCGCCCTTCAGCCACCCTTTGTCCGCCGGCTTGCCCGGCGGTTTCCACCAATACAGTCAACTCCCTGCCTTCCGCGCCTTTATTAATTTTTTCGGATATTTCCGCCTGCAAAGACATTAATTCATCATAGCGCCTGCCCATGACCTTCTTCTTCACCTGCGGCATCGCGGCGGCGGCGGTTCCCTCTTCCCGCGAATAAGCAAATATTCCCACTCTGTCAAACCTCTGTTCCAGCAGAAAATCTTTTAATTCGGCGTACTCTGCGGCGGTTTCGCCCGGAAACCCGGCGATAAAAGTCGTCCTTACGGCAATCTCCGGCATTTTCTCGCGCATTTTCGCCAGAATACGCCTTATGTCGCTTTTCCTGTCCTTGCGGTTCATTCTCGCCAGTACCGAATCGCTGGCGTGCTGCAAAGGAATATCAATATATTTACAAATCTTCTTCTCGCCAGCCATAACGTCGAGCAAATCATCGGTAATATGCCGGGGATAGGCGTATAATATCCGTATCCATTCAATTTCCGGCAATTTCGCTATTTCCGAAAGCAGATCCGGCAAAAGCGGCTTGCCATATAAATCTTCGCCATATCTTGTTACGTCCTGCGCAACTACAATTATCTCTTTGACGCCGGCCGCCGCCAAATCCCGGGCTTCCGCCAGTACCGCCTCCATCCGTTTGCTGGCGTAAGGCCCGCGTATGCGCGGGATGACGCAATAGGAACAAGCGTTGTCGCAGCCTTCGGCAATTTTAAGATAAGCCGACACGCCCGGCGCGGTAAGTTTTCTGGGCTGGCGGACGGTAACCGCCGCCGCCGGGTTGAGCAGGACCCTTTCCCCCTTTAAAACCCGCGCGATCACGCCGGCTATGTCTACCCAGCCGTGAGCGCGCGTTATCGCGTCAATTTCCGGCATTTGCGCCCACAGCTCATCGGCGTACCGTTCCCCCAAGCAGCCGGCAACGACAAGGGCGCGGCATTTTCCGGTTTTTTTGCAGGCGGCCATCTGCAAAATCGCTTCAATCGACTCTTCTTTGGCCTGTTCAATAAAACCGCAGGTGTTTACTATTATAACATCGGCCTCGTCCGGGTTGCCTGTAATGCCAAAGCCGCTCTCCTCAAGTATTCCCAGCATATTCTCGGAATCGGCGAGGTTTTTGGGGCAGCCAAGGCTTATCAGCCCTACTTTTACGCGCATTGAGCAAAATACCTCATTTATCCATTATCCGCCGCGATGGCGCTTTCTTTTTTGCCGAAGCCGGTTTTTGCCTCGTTTTCTTTGGCGGCGGACCGATCAAACAATTTTTGCCCGGCCCGGCCAAATCAAGCCGCCCCGTTTTTTCCAAGGCCCGCAAAACCAAAGAGTAATTTTTCGGATTTTTGTACTGCAAAAGCGCCCTCTGCATAGCCTTGTCTATGGCGTCTTTTGCGACATAAAGCTCCTGACCGGTGAATGGATCCGCCTCCGCATAGTACATGGCCGTCGCGCAACTGCCCGGCGTAGGAATGAACTCTTGCACCTGTTTGGGGAATTGTCCCGTATCCCTGATAAATTCGGCCAATTCCACCGCGTGTTCCAAAGTGGCGCCGGGATGCCCGGACATATAATAAGGCACGAGATATTGACGCTTGCCGAGTTCTGTGTTCACCTTTTCGTATTTTTCGGCAAACTGGAGATATTTTTCCCTTCCCGGCTTGCGCATGGCCGCCAAAACCTTTTTGCTGGCATGTTCAGGCGCTATTTTCAACTGCCCGCTGATATGATGCTGACAAAGCTCACGCAAAAAATCCTCGTTTTTATCCGCCAAAAGATAATCGTACCGGACACCGGAACGGATGAATACCTTCCTGACCCCGTCAATTTCCCTCAATTTTCGCAAAAGCGACAGATAATCGCTATGGTCGGCGTCAAGGTTCGCGCATGGCCTCGGGAAAAGGCATTGCCGGTTGAGGCAGCTGCCCTGTTGCATTTGCTTTTTGCAGGCAGCGTGCCGGAAATTGGCGGTCGGCCCTCCCAAATCGTTGATATAGCCTTTGAAGCAAGGCAATTTGGCAATCGCCCGCGCTTCCCGCAAAATAGAGCCGTGGCTCCTTGCCTGAACTATCCGCCCCTGATGGGCGTGGATGGCGCAAAACGCGCAGCCGCCAAAACAGCCGCGATGGCTTACTATGCCGCAAGAAACTTCTTGTATGGCCGGAACGCCGCCGTATATTTCGTAAGAAGGATGACAAGCCCTTCGATAAGGCAGATCGTATATGGCGTCAAGTTCCGCGGCGTTAAGCGGATAAGCCGGCTTTCTTTGCACAACGTAAACGCCGCCGGTTTTCTGCGCCAGCATTTTCCCCCTGATGGGATCCTGCTGCCCGTCCTGCAACCGAAAAGCTTCCGCGAAAGCGGCCTTGTCATTGACAATCGCCTCGTGCGAAGGCAGTTGCACATGGTCGCCGTCAAGCGCCGCAATGTCGCTTTCCACAAAAGCCGTCCCGTCGATATGCCTGATCTGATCCGGCGCCATGCCGCCCGCCAAGCAATCGGCAATAGCGGCGACCTGCCTTTCGCCCATGCCGTAAACCAGAAGGTCCGCCTTGCAATCAATCAGGATCGAACGCCTGATGCTGTCCGACCAGTGATCGTAATGCGTGAACCGCCGCAGGCTGGCTTCTATGCCGCCAACGACCAAAGGGATGTTTTTCCAGATTTGCCTTATCCTGTTGCAATAAACAATAGTTGCCCGATCCGGGCGGCGGTTAGGCTGTCCGCCGGGCGAATAATCGTCTGCGGCGCGCTTTTTTTTGGCCGCCGTGTACTTGTTCAGCATGGAATCAAGGTTGCCCGCCGATACTAGTACCCCCAGGCGCGGCCTGCCCAGACTTTTAAAGTCTTGGACAAAGCGCCAGTCGGGCTGGCAGATCAAGCCGACCTTGTACCCTTCCCTTTCCAATACCCGGCCGATTACCGCAGTAGAAAAAGCCGGATGGTCAACATAAGCATCCCCGCTTACAAAAAGAAAGTCCAACTGCCGCCAGCCTCTTTTTTCCATATCCTCTTTGTCCATAACCAAAAAATCGCGACACATCTTATCCTGACAGCGCCTCTTGCTTTCTTACCTTGCTATGCTGACGGTCAGCTCCGTCACCGGCCCGGTTGCGCCGGGCAAAGCGACCGGCATGCCGTTTACGGACATTTTTATCACGCCGGCATTGCCGAACTTGACGTATAATTCTTCTTTGGCATGCCAATTCATCTTTTGTCCGCCGCTTAAAATTCCCTCGTAAACTTGGGCGCGATCGGCGACCACCATCGCCCAGCAGTTGCCGGCGCTTTCCACGACCGCCGTAATGGCGTCAACTACATTGTCGCCGGGCACAATCGTTATCCTGCCGCTCTCTTCATAAGAAAGGCGCACCGGCACCCTTCGCGGCGGCTCAGCCGGCGGCGGCGCGGCAGGCTGATTATTGGGCGCAGGTCGCGCAACGGGCGGCATGCCGCTGCCGGAAAAAGTCGAAAGGACGTAAGCCACCATGCCGGCGAGCGAGAAAAAAAGCAGCAGCAGCGTCAAAAAAGGCCAAATCCTCTTTTTTTGCGCCGCAACAGGTTTTTTGCTTTGTATTTGTTCCTTGGGCACAAGATACAGCTTTTCCAACTCCGAGCCGTCCCCGTCTTTGTCCGGCGGCGCCTTTTTAGCCGCGCGCGCCTTCTTGGCCGATGGCGCCTCATTTATCGCGGCGGCATCTCCCTGTTTTTGCGAAGAAGCGTCCAATTCCAATTTATACATATTTACAAATTCCGTCTCGTCCAAGCCTAAAGTTATCGCGTAATTGCGCACAAATCCTTTGGCATAGACATTGCCGGGCAAAGCCGAATAATCGCTGCCTTCGATAGCCTGAAGATAGCGCAGCCTTATGCTCGTCGCCGTCTCAATATCGCGCAGCGTAATCCCCTGGCGTTCACGCTCGTCACGAAGTAATTCTCCAACTTTAGGCAACCCTGCCCCTCCTTCTTGTCGCAATTTATACTGTTCTCAGATTAAAACACGGATAGGAGCGCGATAATTTACCGTCCGGCGCGGCGCAAAACGCGGGCTCGCATCGGCGAGGCTTTAGGAAAGCAAGGCGATAAACCGACCGCGAAGGCCTTATGATTTTAACCTTAAAGCCGCATCATTTGTCCGCATCGCCGCCGCAAGCGCCTATGGCTCTTATTGCCTCCTCATGCGTCATCAGCAGGTCCCGCGGTTTGCTGTTGCCCGTAGCCGGGCCGGCTATGCCCATCTCTTCCATAATGTCCACCAGCCGCCCGGCCCTTGCGTAGCCGATGCGCAGACGCCGCTGCAACAAAGAAGCGGACGCCTGTCCTGTCTGCATGACCAAATCCACGGCTTCTTTCAACAGCTCATCCTGCGCGCCCATATTGTCCTGATATCTAAGGGGAGAATCGGCGGCCTTATCGCTGGGCAGGGAAAATTCCGTCACATCGTCGCTGTACTCCACGGGAATAGACTGCTCTTTTATGCAGCTGACAATATTTTCTATTTCCCGGTCGGAAATAAAAGCCCCCTGCAAACGCAAAGGCTTGCCGGCGCCGGACGGGTAATACAGCATGTCCCCCCTGCCCAAAAGCTTCTCCGCGCCGCCGGCGTCCAATATTGTCCGCGAATCAATTTGCGAGGAAACGGCAAAAGCGATGCGCGACGGTATATTGGCCTTGATTATGCCCGTTATGACATCGACCGACGGCCTCTGCGTAGCCAAAATAAGATGCAGCCCGGCAGCCCTGGCCTTCTGGGCCAGACGGCAGATGGCGTTTTCCACGTCGCTGGGCGCCGCCATCATAAGATCGGCCAATTCATCGATTATAACGACAATATAGGGAAGCTTCTCCGCGCTGATATCGTTATAGCCGGAAATTTGGCGCGCGCCGGTTTCGGCAAACAGCCCATAGCGCCTCTCCATTTCCTCGACCGCCCAGCAAAGGGCCGAAGCCGCTTTTTTCGCGTTGGTAACGACCGGCGTCAAAAGGTGCGGTATGCCGTTATAAGTGTTTAGTTCAACCACTTTGGGATCGATCATGATAAATTTCACTTCTGTGGGCGACGCTTTGAACAAAATGCTATTTATGATGGTATTGATGCAAACGCTTTTGCCCGAACCGGTCGAACCTGCCACCAAAAGATGCGGCATTTTCCCGATATCCGCCACAACCGTCCTGCCGGCGATATCCTTGCCCAAAGCCATTGCCAGCCTGGAATGGGCATTTTTGAATTCGCCGGAGGCGACAACGTCATAAAACAGCACTGGATCGGCGGTTGCCCTGGGCACTTCGATGCCCATCACGGATTTGCCCGGCACGGAAGTTTCGATCCTTATCCCGGAAACCGCAAGGCGCAAAGTCAAGTCATCCGTCAAACTCGTAATCCTGCTTACCTTCACCCCGGGCGCGGGCTCCAGCTCGAACCTGGTTACGGAAGGGCCGGTAACGATATTGACAATTTTGGCCGCCACTTTAAAATCGGCCAGCGTCTGTTCCAAAACAGCCGCCTGCTTGTCCGATTCTTCGGCGAAATTTTTCCCGCCCGCGCTTTCCGTGTGTTGCAAAAGGCCAAGGTGCGGAAATTTATAAAAGCTCTCCCCGCCATCCGCCGCAGCAAAAATCCCGTCCGCCGGCGCCGCCTTTTCCCCGCCGCCGGCCGCGTTGATCGTCGGCGCGTCCGCCGGATCGCCCAGATCCAGCGCAAAAACCATAGCGCCGTTTTCCGCTTCGGCAGGGCATTGCGAAATCGGCGCGCTTTGCCCCATTTCCATTTCGGCGCGTTCGGCGCGCCCGTCCGGCGCATCCCGGCCGGCATCCGCCTCAAGGAGCGGCGCCGGGCTTTCCGGGCGCTCCGCCTTATAAATATCGTCCGGCTCGCCGGCTACTTCCGCGCCAACCGTACCGGTCGGCTCCTTCCGTGCGCTTTTGCCTTCCGCTTGGGAAAAAACATCTTTGCTCAAAACATCTTCATAATCGAAAAAAGAATCTTTCCTCGCCCGCTTGCCGGGATTCGTCATCACGGCGGCGGCCGCGCCGACAGTTTTTCCGGTATTTACGGCGACTTTTTTCAAGGACAGCTTAAAAGCCAGTATGGCCAGGCAAAGGGCGGCGGCCACCAGCAAAACCCACGTGCCGGCCAAACCTAGCGCCTTCCTGCACAAAAACAGAACCAAGCCGCTGGCCGCGCCGCCGCCGGAAAGCAAATATTCCGGCATAAGCTCGCTGCCGGCGGGCGCCGCCCAATGATGGAAAATAACCAACAAATCAAGGAAAAAACCGCTGACGGCCAAAGACTCCCGCGTGCATAGCTTGCCCTCGGGCCGCAATATGTGTTTCACGCCGCTGCCAAGGAGCAATGCCGGCAGCAAAAAAGCGCCTCTCCCCAAAGCGTAAGCGAGCGCCTTCGCTATCAAGCCACCCAAAACGCCCAAGCCAACGCCGGCTATGCTGAAAGAACACAGTATGGCCGCGCCGATGGACAATACGCCGTATATCTCATTTTTTAACATTCCTTCGGCTTTTACCTGCCGATTGGACAAACGGATCACCTCTGAATTATCGGAAACCTCTGCCTGTTGATATTCTACCTTAATGGCCAAAAATCCTTTCCGCCAAGCCAAACGCAAAAGAAAAAGACGCTGACGGGCAGTTTTTCAAATTTCCATGATAATCGGCAAAATCATCGGCCGACGGCGCGTTTTCTCATACAAAAACCGTCCCAGCGCATCGCGCACCGCCGACTTTATCGCCGACCACTCGGAAACGCAATTTTCCTTGCAACGGTCAAGCGCCACCTGGACCCTATCTTTCGCCTCGTCCATCAGCTCTTCCGCCTCGCGGATATAAACAAAGCCGCGCGAAACAATGTCCGGCCCCGCTACCACGATCCAATCCTGTTTGTCGATGGTAACCACGACAATCAATATACCGTCCTGTGACAGCTGCCGGCGGTCGCGCAGCACGATATTGCCGACGTCCCCTACGCCAAGCCCGTCCACCAAAACTTTGCCGGCCGTAACCTTGCCCGTAATGGCGCCCTTGTTTTTATTTATTTCGATTATCGAGCCGTTTTCCGCCACGAAAATATTTTCTTTGGGCATGCCAAGTTCCATGGCGATTTTTTTGTGCTGGATAAGATGCCGGTACTCGCCGTGAACGGGAATGAAAAATTGCGGTTTTATAAGATTGTGCATCAGCTTCAATTCTTCCTGGCTGGCGTGCCCGGAAACATGTATGCCGGACGAGCGGTCGTAAATCACGTCCGCGCCCAGCCGGAAAAGCAAATCGACCGTCCTTGACACAAGCTTTTCGTTGCCGGGGATGGGGGTCGCGGAAATTATGACCGTGTCGCTTGGCAATATGCTTATCTTCTTATGATCGGCCATCGCCATCCTGGTAAGGGCGGACATCGGCTCGCCCTGGCTGCCGGTGGTTATTATGACAAGCTGGGAAGCGGGATATTTATTGATATCCTCTATATCGATTAAAGTGCCCTCAGGCATTTTCAGATACCCAAGTTCCATCGCTATGCTGACGACATTCACCATGCTGCGCCCGATTACCGCGACTTTGCGCTTGTATCTGGCGGCGCTGTCGACCGCCTGCTGTATGCGATGCACATTGGAAGAAAAGGTAGCGATGATTATCCTGCTTTGCACGGTACGGAAAACTTCGTCAAACTTTACGCCGACGGTCTTCTCGCTTTGCGTATAGCCCGGCCTCTCGGCGTTCGTGCTGTCGGACATCATTACTAGGACGCCCTTGTCGCCTAATTCCGCGAACCTGGTAAAATCGGTTATCTGCCCGTCCACCGGCGTCTGGTCGATCTTAAAGTCGCCGGTATGGACAATGACGCCGGCCGGCGTGTGGACGGCGACCGCCACGGAATCGGCGATGCTGTGATTGACCCGCAAAAACTCAAGATTAAAGCAGCCCAATCGCAATTTGTGCCCAGCCTCGATAGTCTTCAATTTGGAAGAAGAAACACCGTTTTCTTTCAGCCTGCCCTCCAATATGCCGAGCGTAAGGGGCGTTCCGTACACCGGCACGTCAATCTTTTTGAGCAAATAAGGCAAAGCCCCGATATGGTCCTCATGGCCGTGAGTGAGGACAACGGCTTTGATTTTATCGCTGTTTTCAAAAATGTAAGTCAAATCGGGAATGACCAGATCCACGCCGAGCATATCGTCTTCCGGGAACATCAAGCCGGCGTCGATAATAAGAATATTGTCCTGGAATCTTATTACCGTCATGTTCTTCCCAATTTCCCCCAAGCCGCCCAAGGGAATTATCTGAAGTTTTCCGTTGTCGGACAAAATTACACCTCCGTTTTTAATTTTTTATTTGCCTTTCCTAATTTTGCAAACATAAAATATGCGCCCCATATTCAAAGCATGAAATCAACACAAATTTCCCGGCCCACATCAGCCAGGATACCAAAAAAGTATCTTGTTCGCCGCACAATTTTACACTTGACGGAAAAATACGCCGCTCGCAAACTTCGAAATTAAGTATACTCCGTTTTGCCGGGATTTGCAACAAAATAATTGGCTGGACGCCGTTCGCGCAAATCGTCGGTTTAATTGCCCAAGACCGCAAGCGCTGAAAGGACCGTCCGAGGCCGGATGGCCATTGGGCGAGGGGGCTTTATGGAAAACGTGGCAATTGACGTATTGGCTATGCCATTTTTACTTGACAACGGCGTAATTTGTATGTATTATGGTGAAAATGCCGCTGATAATAGAGTGAATGTAAAACGGCAAAACGAAAACGGCCGGCGGGCGGCAGCAGGTAACAAAATTGTAGAAAATGTTACCTGCTGTCTTTTCCTTTCGCCAGCAAATACGGGCGTTACAGTATTTTTATTTTGCTTGTTTGCGCGGGGCCCCTTTCCCCTTGAAAGAAGCCGGACAGCTTTACAGGCGGCTTGCGAGCGTACGTCAGGTAACATTTTCTACAATTGTGTTACCCGCTGGATTTATCGCCGATTTGGCCATATCCGCAAAGGGTTTGGCCGGCGATGAGCCGTGTGGGTAACAGAATTGGGTGAAGTGTTACCTGCCGTTTTTTTGTTTTCGCGTCAAATGCCGGGTTTCCGGCATTTTTAATTTTGCCTCGGGGCGGGCGGGCATTGCTGCCCACAATGGTCAAGCGGCTTTGCAGGCCAAATTTCGCTCCCAATGCAGGTAACACTTTACCCAATTCCGTTACCTTGGCCGGAACGGCCCTCCTCCCCGCATCCATAACAATAGCAAAATATACAGCAAAAAACGCAAAACAAAGGGAGGACTCATCACATGAGAAAACTTGGCAAAATGCCGCGTAAAATGAAAACCCTCGCGCTGGGGGCGGGAATAGCGTCCCTCTTCCTCGGCGTGCCGCCGGCGCGGGCGGCGGATTACACCTATGACGGCGCCTCATCCGGGCCCGGTTACATTGATCTGGCGCCTGTAACCGGCAGCGAATGGTTTTACACAACGTACAGCAACTACCCCCACCCCGACGGCGCCTTCCCCATCGGCAGCCAAGGCATTTGGAACCCATCGGGCGCATCTGACGGCAACCGGCTGACTATCGACTTCGGCAGCAATACGGCTTTGGCGCCGCACTTCGTCTTCGGCGGTATCACGTCTGATGTCCTTTCCAACGCCGTCCGCGGCAACGAAGTCAACTACATAAGCGGCGACGGCACAGGCGGCATCATCGGCGGCTTCGTCCAGCACGGCATCGCCGAAGGCAACACCGTAAACTACCGGGGCGGAAACATTTCAGGCATCGTAACATACGAGACGCCCGGCGGCGACGATGGCGAAAAGATAGGCATCTTCGGCGGCGCGGTCTCCGAGAGCGGCGGAACTGTCAATGGAAACGTCGTCAATATCGCCCTTGACGATGGCGCCGACTATACCATCGGCGGCAACGTCGCCGGCGGCGCCATGATACTTGCCTCGGGCGACGTCGGCGCCAGCGTCGTCGGCTCCGGCAACGCGGTTGCGATCGTCAATACCGGCGCCGGCCACCTCACCTTTGCCGGCACTGTCGTCGGCGGCTGGTTTAGAAGCACCAGCGGCACATCCCAAGGCAACCGCATCAGCATTGTCAACAAAGGCGGCGGCAGCATTTCTACCGACGGCGATGTCTACGCTAACTATGCCTACGCGGGAACAACTGTCGGCGGTGGCGACGACCGCCGGCCGGATATCTATCTTGAGAATGTCGCGATTGGCAGCCGGGTTGCGGGCGGAGAAATTGATATGAGCGGCACCGCCACCGACCACCGCGTAGTGATAATCGGCGGCCGCGTTGCCTCTATTGTCTACGGCAGCTGGATTGGCTATAACGGCACCGTTACCGGCAACAAAGTAACCATTAAAAACTCGGAGATTGTCGGCAACGTCTACGGCGGCTATGTTGGCAGCAGTGGTGAAGCTTCCAACAACGAAGTACTGATCGACGGCGGCTCGGTGGGGGGAGATATCGCTGGCGGCTACGTAAGAAGCGGCACAGCCAACAACAATACCGTTACCTTGGCCGGCGCCATTGCTTTTGGGGGAGGCTCCTTGCGCGGCTACGAAAGCTCCGGCGGCACTGGCAATGCCCTGCGCCTTTACAGCCTTGACCAAGATGGCGCTTTCGCCACCGTTGAACGCTTCGACACCTATGAATTCAAAGTCATCCGCGGCGACGCCTTCGCCCTTGAAGCCAACACCGTGGACTTTGGCGCTGCCGTGGTCCTTCCGGGCATCGAAATCACCGGCAGCGGCAAGCTAAACGTCGGCGACGAGGTAGGCCTGATTAAAGCAGCGTCCACCTTCTCGGACGCTGGCCAATACGATGGCGGCGTGCCCATGGACGGCAGCCAGGGCATCTTTGTCCTGTACGACTTTAACGTCAAGAAAAGAAGCTCCAACGAGCTGGTCGCCGAGGTTGCCTCCGCCCGCGCCAACCCGAAGGCCAAGGCCGTCTCCGAAGGTTGGCTGGCCGGCCCCGCCTTCCTCAACCAAGGCGCGGACCTGCTCGCCGGCGAAGGCTTCCGGGAAGCCGCCGCCAGGGCCTGGGCGGAAAAAGGCCCGGCCGTCTTCGCCGCCTTAAGCTACAGCGACGTGCGCCACGACACCGGCTCCCACGTCGACGTCAAGGGCCCCTCCCTGGTCGCCGGGCTGTCTTTTGCCAAAGAAACCGGGAGCGGCGCCCACCTCACCTACGGCGCCTTCCTCGAAGCCGGCTGGGGCAGCTATGACAGCTACAACAACTTCGGCGGCGCGGACGAAGCAAGGGGCAACGGCGACACCACCTACCGCGGCCTCGGCTTTTTGGCGCGGCGGGAAAACGCCAAGCGCGGCTCCGGCCGCTTCTACGCCGAAGGCTCCCTGCGCTTAGGGCAGGTCAAGACCAACTTTAATAGCGCCGACCTCAAAATTTCCGGCCAGAACGCCCGCTACGACGCCAAATCCGTCTACTGCGGCCTGCATGTCGGCGCGGGCTGGATAAAGGAACTGAAGGGCGGCGGCTCGCTCGATCTTTACAGCAAAATTCTCTACACGCGCACCGGCAGCGAATCGACGGCCGTGCTGGGCAACGACCCGTTGGAATTTGACGCCGTGAACTCCCTGCGCTGGCGGGCGGGGCTAAGGTACGCCAAGGCGTCAGGGGAAAAGAAAGAATTTTACGCCGGCCTTGCCTACGACCACGAATTTGACGGCAAGGCCAAAGCCGTAGGCAACGGCATGGCGATAGACGCGCCGGGCATGAAAGGCGGCACCGGCATAGGGGAAATCGGGGTGATCTTCAAAGGAAAGAACAGCTTGGTTAACCTCAAAGCGGAAGGCTACGCCGGCAAGCGCAAAGGCGTGGGCTTCGCCGCGCAGTTCAAATGGTTCTTCTGAAGGCGGACAGCCCCCTGCGGCAAAACACAAAGGCGCGGCAATCCCCGCTTTTTGAAAACCAATGACGCCACCGGCCAGCGCGCCGACCGCTTGGCGCACAGAGCGCAAGCAGCCAAACGCGAAATGCGGCCATCGGAACAACCTCCGTCATAAGCTTGCGCTAAACGCGCCGCTTCCTTTGCGGCCAAAAGGCACAGCGCGCCAAACCCGCCCCGCGAGACTGTTTCCAGCCTGGCGGGGCGGGTTTAATGTTCGGGCTTAACGTCCGGTTTTATGCATCGGCTAAATATAGTAATTCAGTCTAATAATTATAAAATCAGGTATAACGCAAAAAATATTGCGATATGGCGGACACCAAGTCGTCCGTTCCCAGCAAAATTTCAGCCGTTTCCTGCTTCATGTTTGCCCAGGTCTTTTCTAATGACATATATGCCGATCCTTTCCCCGGCCGGTTGAAAACTCATCCTACTCCAATACTTCGAGGCCAAATCACGGCCGCGTCCAAGCGGCGGACGGCAGGTGTCTTTACCGCGCCCGGACATGAAAAAGCCTCGGCGCTACGGCAAACGCGCTTGCAAGGGACGCCATTTGTTTGAACGGTTTTTCCCAACAAGCAAGCGGGTACTGCGGCAACGCAACCCGCCCGGGCCGGACGGCCACTTTCTCGCCTTTGCGCTTCTTGCGGCTGCCGCTGCTTTATTTAAGCAAATGTTTTTCAACAAGTCCGTCCGAAACCGGCAACAATCCCGCCATAATTAAGCACGGATATCTCCCGTTCTTTCCAGGCATTGACCGTCAACACCGACATGCCGGCAACGCTGACCGCGAAAGACACCGCGCGGCGGCAGACTTCGTCAATTGAAAAGCCCAGCCACCAAAACAAAATGTTTTGGATTGTGCCTTTGTGCGCGACGATAACAAAGGGTCCGTCAGCCAAAGACAGCCTTTCCATGCCTATAGCTACCCGGTCGAAAAATTCGCGCCTGGTCTCGCCGCCCGGATAATTTCTGTTGTCAGGCTCCTCGGCCTGCCGTCGAAGTCTTATGGCCGTAGCCTCCCGCACAGTTTTGCCGGCGGCCTGCCCGTTGTTTTTCTCGCGCAAAAACGCGCGGCTCGCGACTTCTGCCCCTATGCGCTCGGCGATGATCCGGGCAGATTGTCTTGCCCGCAGAAGATCGCTTGTTACAACCTGCGGTTTTTGGCCAAAACAAAGCTCCTCCACCCAACCGGCCGCCCGCTCAATCTGCGCTATGCCTTTTGCCGTGAGGGATGAATCCGTCCAGCCGCCGGTCAAGCCATCGACGTGATGCCCTGCTTCCCCGTGGCGTATCAAAATAATCACGGCCATCTCCGCGCTCAAGACGAAACTTTGCTTTTCTTCTTGAGCAGTTCCTTTATTTCTTTCGATTGCCGCAAGACTTCTTCCATTCTTTTTCTGATTTCCGCCTGTTCGCCAGATTCTTCGCTGCTCGGTTCAACTTCCGGCAAAGCCGCCAAATCAGTCGCGGGCAAGGTTTCGGGACCGGGAACAGCTGCCTCTTGCCCAGCCGTTTGGCCGCCGTTTGCTTCTTTGTCGGCCGCTTCTGCCAAGACCGCCTTCGCCACGCTTTCTTCGGCCGTTTCCTGAGCAAGCGCATTGCCGTTTAAGAGTTTTAGCCCATCTTCTAAGAGGCCGCGCGTTTTCTCAATGATCTGCTCCGTTCTCAGTTTTACCCGCGCGTGTTCTTCCCGCGCTTCTTCTAAATCAGCCTGCAGCCGCGCTTTGAGCCGGGCGGCTTCCGCTTCCGCCCCGGAAACTGTTTGGCGCGCGCTTTCCCTGGCTTCGTCAAGAATGAGTTCTTTTTCTTTCTGGGCGCTCACCTTTATTTCCTCTGCCGTCTCCTGCGCGACAAAAAGCGTGCTCTGCATGGTTTTTTCCATCTGCTGGTATTGTTCCAGTTTGCTTTGGGCATCGGCGGCGGTTTCTGTCAGCCGGGTATTTTCCGAATACAGTTCGTCAATATATTTTTGCGCGTTTTGCAAATGATTGTCAACTTCTGCCGAGCTGTACCCTCGAAATTCCTTGTTAAATTTTTTGCCCACTACAACAAAAGGTTTCGACATTTTACCCTTCCCCCTTATTTTAAACAAGCGAATTTTTACGTGTACCTGCGCAAACAAACGCTTATTCGGCCTTTTTTGGTCGTCCCGCCTATTTCGGCGACTTCTACCCGGCCACGGCCGCGAAAGGAAACCACGTCGCCGGCGCGTACCGGTTGAGCCGCGTTTTTCGCCGCTTTCCAGTTTATTTTGACTCTTTGCGCCTTTATTTCTTCCGCCATATATGAGCGCGACACGCCGTACCCGGCGGCCGCCACGGCATCAAGCCGCAAAGCCGCGACCGTCGCCTTTATGTCTTTGATTTTTTCTTCTTTTTGTTTAAGCGCGGAAAGGTCAATCTTCGACACCGTAACGCTGGCCGCGCCTACCGTGGACAAACTGCCGAGCAAGAAATCCGCCGCCGCTTGATTGGCCGCCAACTGCGCCCATCCACCGCCAACGACGATGTCGCCGATTGCTTCGCGTTCACAGCCGAGCCCTATCACGGCGCCTAAAACATCGCGGTGCGAGAGCGAGCAAAAACGCCCGTCCCATTTTATATCCAAGCCAATTATATCATAAACGGCCGCGCCCTGATATTCATTGTCGATAAAAGCGGCCTTCATCCGTTCCGCGCCGGCAAACCCTCCCTCAAACTCCAGCCGCAACACGGCAAAATGCGCAGCCACCGTCTCCGCTACGCTCAATCCGTATGGATCAAGAAAACCGCTTGTTTTGTATTTATGGTTCTTAGCCGCCGCTTCGGCCAGATCGCACAAGCGCGCCGCCAGCATTTCATCGCCGCCGGCTTTATAATATCTGATTATTTTTTCACGCGCATTGTTCATTTTTTGCTGAAACTCCGCGATTTCTCCGTTGCGGCCAATACCGCTTCCATAATGCCCGCGCGCACTCCGGCTTTTTCCATGGCGGCAATCCCGGCGATCGTCGTGCCGCCGGGGGAAGCTACCTGATCGCGCAGTTGCGCCGGGTGTTTTCCTGTTTCCAACACCATCCGGCCGCTGCCCGCCACCGTCTGGGCGGCCAGTTTTATCGCGGTATCGCGCGGCAGTCCGGCCATCACCCCCGCGTCCGCCAAAGCGTCAATGACAACGAATATATACCCAGGGCCGCTGCCGGACAGTCCCGTAACCGCGTCCAACTGGCTTTCCGGCAATTCCATGGCCAGCCCACAGGAGGCGAAAATATCGCGGACAAATTCCGCGTCCCGCTCGCCCGCGCTCTTGTCGCACACAAAAACAGCCATGCCCTCCCCTATCGCCAGGGGCGTATTGGGCATGACCCTGACGAGGCGCTGGCAAGGCAAAAGCGCGCGCAAATCGGCAAGGCGCTTGCCCGCCACGATCGACACGACAAGAGCGTCAGCCGGTATCGATGCAGTTGCCGCGCCATTGAGGGCACTTTCGAGTATTTGCGGTTTGACCGCCAGCACAACGGTTTCCGCGCTTTTCAGCGTGGCGCTTTCATTGCTTGTCCGTACGCCGTATGTTTCTTCAAGATAAAGGCGGCGTCCGGCCAAAGGCTCAATAACGGCAATTTTTTCCGGCGCGGCCAGGCCTTTTGCCAATATTCCTTTTATTATGGCTTCCGCCATAACGCCGCCGCCGATAAAAACCAAATCCTTGCGCATAGGTTCATTGCCTCCAGGGGCCAAAATCTTTTCCAGATGAAAATTCCTTGTTTAGGTCAATGTCAACATTGTTAGGCGCGCAAACCATGCTTTTGCTTTTGCTGCCCACCATTTTTATATTGCCGTTCAAAGCGTAGACTGTGCCGCTGATAAAATCCATTATGCGTTTCATGACGCTCTCTTCCGTTTCCTCAAAATTGACCACCACCGGCTTGCCTGTTTTTACGTGATCGGCGATGATCTGCGCGTCGTCAAAGGTTTTGGGAGCGACTAACATTACTTTTATCTGCTTGTTTGCCGTCGGCAGAGAAACAACTTTATTTGCGTCCGCAACATTTGCCGTCGGCCTTGGTTTGGCCAGCCAAGGCGGCGCATCTTCCGCCGAATCTCTTTTCGCCGTCGGCCGGCGCGTTTCTTCGGGCTTTTTGGGTTTTATTCTTTCCGGTCCAGCTTCTTCGTTTTCGTTTATCTCAACTTCCTCATAAAGCCCGAGGAAATTACAAATCTTTTCAAAAAGCTTCACAGCCGCCCCCCCTTAAAAATCGTTTCACAAATAATCGCGTTTGCCGAATATTAAGGTCCCAAGCCTTACGTTATTGGCGCCTTCTTCGACGGCAACCGCAAAATCGCCGCTCATGCCCATGGAAAGAGTGTCTATGTCATTATTAGCCGCCCAAGAATTTTTCAAAGCGCAAAACAATTCATAGCCTTTTTTGAATACTGGCCGGACAGATTCCGCATCGCCGGTTTCCGGCGCTATGACCATAAGCCCACGCAGGCGGACATGGGAAAATGTCTTTGCCTGTTTTGCCATGTCAGGCAAATTTGCGGACGAAATGCCGAATTTACTCTCCTCCTCCGCAACGTTGACCTGCAAAAGAACGTCCTGCCGCTTGCCGCGCTCTGCGGCTTCCCGCTCAATTGCCGCCAAAAGGCGCGGACTGTCGACCGAACAAATAAGATCAAACAAATTCACGGCCTTTTTTACCTTGTTTGTCTGCAGATGCCCGATCAAATGCCACGCGCAGCCATTGACGCAAGGTATTTTTCCCGCCGCTTCCTGCACCTTGTTTTCGCCAAAAACAGTTATGCCGGCTTTTAGCGCTTCTTTTACCGCCGCAACTGGATATGTCTTTGTAACGGCTACAATCGCAATGTCATTGCCGGTAATTTTTTCCGCCGTGCGCCTTCTTAGCGCACGGCTTATCTTCTCACGCGCTTGCGCTATGTTTTCCCCAATCATGGCAGCTTCCCCTGTTATTATCTTAATCATAGCTATATTATATAATCTATGCAAGGGAAAATACATCTTCCGGCAACAAATAATGGGCAAAATAATTTAAAACAGCGGCTACGGCCACGCCGCAATTGCGTCCGCGCGCGCAGCGCGCCCCGTCACAACCATGCTATGGCGGCAAACCGGCCGGCGCGCCCTTTTTCCGCCCGGTGCGAAAAAAAAAGCTCCCGATGGCACTTTGTGCAGATGCCGCTTATAAATATGTTTTCCGTTTTCACTCCCGCCATTTCCAACTGAGCTTTGTTGGCCTGCCACAAGTCAAACTGCCATTCGTTTTCTCCGGCCGGCTGAAAGAACTTTTGATAGTCAGACAAATTGTCCCTGGCCGCTCGGTATACTTCCCGGCCTACTTTATAACATTCAGGACCGATCGACGGCCCGATAACCGCCACGCAATCTTTTGGCCTGGATGAAAACTCGTCGCGGAAGGCCTCGGCGGTTTTGCGCAAAACATTCGCCGTCGTGCCGCGCCAGCCGGCATGCACCACGGCAACCAACTTTTTTGCCGGATCGGCCAAGACGACCGGCACGCAATCGGCGAAAAGCAGCAGCAGCGGCACGCCGGGCAAGTCGGTAACCAACGCGTCGGCGGCGGCTATGGCGCCCGCAAAATTTTTGTTGCCGCGGCCCAAAAGTCCTTCATCAACATATACCCTGTTGTCGCCGTGCGCCTGGCGCGCCGCAGTCAGCCGCTCAAAATCAATCCCCAGGGCGGCGCAGACGCGCCGCCTGTTGGCGAGTACGCAATCCTCGCTGTCGCCTACGTTAAAAGACATGTTCAATCTTTTGTCCTCAAGCACGCTTTCCCCGTAAAATTTGGAAGTAAAGGCGTGTTTTATGCCGCGTTCGTACAATGCAGGCACGAGGCCGAACCATATTCCGTCAATGTTTTTCAAAACAAATTCACTTTTCAACCTTTTGCCCCCCCGCATACGCCGCAGCGTCCGCAACCGGCAAAGCACTGCGGCGTGTCCTCCATCCGTTCGGCCTTTTCCCGTTCGCCCGACAAATATTCTTTGCTGAAACCCATGTCAAGATGATCCCATGGCAAGCAGTCCGCCCGATCATAAATTTCTGGTTTTTCTTTTTTAAAACGGCGGACAAACTCGCTTAACCCGCCGTTTTGGGTGGCATGAAGCAGAAATTCTCCCGCCCGGCGGCCGGCACGGGACAAAATTTGCTGCGCTATGCTGGCGCGCAGGGATTCCGCCTTTATTTCTATATTTTTTTCCTTTTGCAACAATTCCCGCAACTGTTTCAGGCGCGCGCCGGTATGCGCCGGTTCATCCCACTGAAAAGGCGTAAAAGGCTTAGGGACAAAATAATTGATGCTTAAAGAAAGTTTGCCGGGAATATATTTTTTCGCTTTCAAAACAAGGTTTGCCAATTCTATAACGTCATGATCTGTCTCGGTCGGCAACCCGAGCATAAAGTAAAGCTTGCCGCCGGTCATGCCCGCGTCAGCCGCCAGGGACAAGGCGCGCAGTATGTCGTCTTCGCTTACGCCTTTGTTGATGACTTTGCGCAGCCTTTCGCTGCCCGCCTCCGGGGCGATGGTCAAAGTCCTCTGGCCGCTGCCGGCCAGCGCCCTGGCCAATGCGCCGTCAAAAGCGTCGGCGCGCAGGGAAGCGATGGAAAAGGGTATGGAAGCTTGAACCAGCCGGCCGGTCAGCTCCCTGATATAGGGATAGTCGCACACGGCCGCGCCCAGCAGTCCAACTTTGGCGGCGCTCGGCGGCCTTTCGGTTATCGCTTGCCAGATAAGTTCGAGATCGCGGCTGCGCGGGCGGCGAAAACAATATCCGGCCATGCAGAACCGGCAGTGGCGCCCGCAGCCGCGGGCTACCTCGATTACAAACATATTGGCGAACTCCGCCAAGGGGGTTATTATTTGATAATGCCCGGCGTAGCGGTCGATGTCCTTTATCCACTGCCGCCGGACTTTCGCGGGAACTGACGGATCATGGCGCATGGAAACGATTTTTCCGCTTTCGCCGTAAGCAGGATAGTAAAAGGCCGGCACGTATACCCCAGGTATTTGCGCCAGGGCTTTCAGCCTGGCCGCCCTATCCGGCCAATCCCGGCTTTGCCGCCAGGAATCCACAACCGCCCCGGCCGCTTCCTCGCCTTCGCCTATGACAAAAGCATCCACGACTTCCGCCAGCGGCTCGGGATTGAAAGTAGCGCAAGGACCGCCGGCAAACAGCAGCGGCTCCTGTCCGCCGCGTTCGGCGGCGGCGGGCGGTATGCCGCCCGCTTTAAGCATTGCCAGCAAATTAAAATAATCCAGTTCAAATGACAGCATGACGCCGATAATCGGAAAATCGGCCAATTCCCTTTGCGTTTCTACGCTCAAAAGCGGCGCGCCGCCTTCGCCCTCCGGCAGGAAAAACCGCTCGCACGCTATATCGCCGCGCTGATTGAGCTGGCGGTAAATAATATGAAATCCCAAGTTTGACATGCCCACACTATAGGCATTGGGATACACAAGCGCACACGCGGCCCGGGCGCCCGGCGCAAAAACAAAAGCGCCGCTTTCTTTTTCCAATATTTCGATGTTTTTTTTGCGCGCGTTCCAAGTCAAAGAGCATACCTCAAAATCACTTCAGCCGGCCATTCATTGCGTCAATAATAGTTTTCATTGTCTTTATCCGGCCGTAAAATTTGCAGTTTGCCTCGACAATCGTCCAAGGCGCATGTATGGTGGACGTACGGAAAAGCATTTCGTTGATCGCCGGTTCATATTTATCCCATTTTTCGCGGTTGCGCCAGTCCTCATCGGTAATTTTCCAATTTTTCAAAGGGTTGTCGCGCCTTTCCTCGAACCTTTTCAGCTGTTCGTCTTTATCTATTTGCAACCAGAATTTAAGCACTATGCTGCCGCTGTTAATTAATTGTTCTTCCATCTCATTAATTTCGCGGTAGGCGCGCCGCCATTGCCCTTCGGTCGCAAACCCCTCCACCCGCTCAACCATGAGGCGGCCGTACCAGCTGCGGTCAAAAATGGCCACCATGCCTTTAACGGGCATTTCTTTCCAAAACCGCCAAAGATAGTTATAAGAATTGTCAACCGCCCCCGGCGCCGCTATCGGCGTCACATAATAGCCCCGCGGATCCATGTTTGCGGTAACGCGCTTGATTACGCCGCCTTTGCCGGCCGCGTCCCAACCTTCAAAAACTATTACCGTCGCTACCTCGCGCCGGAACAGCTTGTATTGCAGGTGCCTGATTTCTTTCTGGTATTCTTCCAATTTGTCTTTGTAATCGTTTTTTTCCATGGTTTTGCTCAAATCGACCTTGCTAAGCACGGATGAAACGAAGGCCTGGCCGGCGGAACCCGCCGGGGAAACGGCGGTCGGATCGTTTTTTTCCGCCGCTTCGCCTTTGTTTTCTTCGGCGAAGCCTATCTGCGCGAGTTTTTTCTCCAAAACATTTATTATATAATCCAAAACCTTTATCTGGGCGTAATTTTCATCTTCTGCCTCTACCGCGATCCACGGGGCGTAAGCGGTGTCCGTCTTGCTGAACATGTCCTCATAGGCCGCAAAAAGCTGCTTGTAGAGGCCTATCTCTTTCCAGTCTTCGGTAGTTGTCCGCATGTTTTTATCCAGAACTTGTATATTGTCCTTTATGCGCTTTTTATGCGTTTTTTCGGATATATGCGCAAAAAACTTGATGATGACATGATTGTCGTCAAACAGCAAGCGCTCAAACGCATTGACGTCATTGAAAGCGCGTTCGGTTTCTTCCGAGTTGATTTCCCCGCCGACGGCTTTATTTACTATTTGTCCGTACCAACTACGGTCAAAAATAGAAATGCTGCCTTTGGCGGGCAGTTTTTTCCAGAATTGCCAAAAAAATGGTTTGCGGCGTTCTTCGTCGTTAGGATAGTAGGCTGTGTAAACTTTAAAGCCGCGCGGATCCATGGCCTGCACCAGGGAGTTGATGATGACGCCTTTGCCGGCGCCGTGCCATCCTTCAAAAGTTATCACCACCGGTACGTTCGCCGCGCGCAAAGACCGTTGCAGTTCGCCCAGTTTTTCCATCCGCGCGCCGCGCGCCTTGGAAAAAATTTTTTTGTCCATTTTCAGGCTAAGATCAAGTGTATTAAGCAAAGAAAACACCCCTTTTAAAATATTCGACAGATTTATTTTTGCCGCGCCGCCGGCTTTTTAACGAGCATCACCAAGACAAGGCTCACAAGCCCGAGAAAAATAAAAATAACAAAAGAGGAATAATAATGCCCTGTGCCCATCTTAATCTCCCCCATGAGGTAAGGGCCGATAAAAGATGAAAGCAGCATGGGCGTTGTAACGATCCCATAGTTTTCGGAAAAATGTTTCATGCCGAAAAAATCACGCGTAAACGATACGCCGATCAGGTTCACGCTGCCATAGGAAAGCCCGCACAGCCCGCAGGCCAAAACGACCGCAAAGCCGCCGCTGAAGCTGTAGGCCGCGCTCAGAATAGAAAATGAAGCGATGAACAGCAAACAGCTCAAGGCCATAGTTTTCCTGAATCCCATATATTCCCAGCTCAAACCGCAAAGCATCCGCCCAAAAGCGTTCGCGAAAGACAGTATGCCCAAAGACAACACGGCCGTATCGTAACTTACGCCAAGCTCCAGCGCCGCCGGCACGGCGTGTCCGATAAGGCCTATGCCGCCCGCGACGATGATGAGCCGTATTGTCCATAAAAACCAGAAATTTTTCGTAGCCAGCATTTGCCGCCAGTTGACGCCGCCATATTCTTCCCGCGCCTTTTCCGCCCGGCCGGCGCCGGCGGAAGGGACCTTGATGACCCTTGAGCCGATAAACAGGCTTAGCGCGATAATTAAACCCATTAACCGAAAGACAAAACGCCAATCATACATCCGCAGCAATTCGGCGGCGCAAAAGCCCAAAATTACGGTGCTTATGCCCAGGCAGGTTTGCAGGAGACCGGAAACGGAAGGCCCGTCTTCGTTAAACCAAAGGTTGCCCGCATAAAGCATGGTATTGTAAATGACCCCCATAAACACGCTGGCAAATATGCCGAAAGACACCAATAGCAAAAGCAAGCTGCCGCTGAAAGAAGCTATCATAAAAGACGCGGCGATTATAAGCATGGCCGCAAAAATAGTTTTGTCCATGCTGAAAAAACTGTTCAAAAAACCGCCCGCCGCCATCCCTACCGCAAAAGAGAACATGACGCAAGTATAGACAAGCGAAATGTCTGCCCGCGTCCAACCGAACTCGTTTTCCAACGGTATGATGAAAACAGACCAGATATATATAAATCCGAGCGCCGACATGGACAACATGCAAGCCAAAAGGACTTTCAGCGGTTCTTTGCGCCCAAAAATTCTTTTTAATTTTTCCAGCATAAACAACTCATCCCTAAAAGCCGTCCAACTAAAGCCTGTGCACGACGGAAGACATGTGGCCGCACCACTGCGCCGTTTCTTCAATCAATTCGTCCAGTATGCGCCTGTAGCTATAATCGGCGACCACTTTGGCGTAAAGCGACATATCGCCCGCCCGCGCGCCGTAGTCAACATGCCAATCGTCCGGTATGTCCAAAGGATCAAAGAGCGCCCCTATATGTATCCTGTCGCCGTTAAGGATTATCTCCCGCCAAGTGTAAAGATGGCTGTTGTTTCCTTCGCGTTCATAGGCAAAAACCAGTTTGGGACGCCATTTCACCCACAAGCGGTCATTGTCCCCGGATGTTTTTGTTACAATACAAAAAAACCTGTCCTCGCCGTCAAAATCCTCCGGCAAAACCTCAACGAAACCCGCCTCGCACAGCGCGTCAAGCATTGCCCGGCTGCCGCCGGCATTTACCGCCGGAAATTTCCTCATATGGCAAATCCCCCTCCGATCGCCGCCGGACGCTTAAACAGCCTGTTTGAAGGCGCGGCGGCGTTAAAGCGCAAAATCGTACGATTGCGGGAACCTCCGGCTAACTGCCTGCGGATACTGCGGCGAAAAAATTTCATGCGGACGGATGATCCCTTATGTTTGACCCGCCGTCATTGCTTTCTCCCTGCCAAAATAACTTATTTTGTCCTATTTGTCGCTCAGTTCCCCAAGCGGGCACAAATGCCGGCGCAGATCCGGTCAAGCAGTTTGCCCGCTATTTCCTGCTTGGATGCTTTCTCTATGCTTACAATCTCCCCTGAAGGGTAGATGAATTTCACTATGTTGGTGTCATGATTAAACCCCGCTTCCGGCATTGAAACGTCATTGGCCACGATCATGTCGAGATTTTTTTCTTTGATCTTAATCATGGCGTTTTCCACCAAATTATCCGTCTCGGCCGCAAATCCCACCAGATACTGCTTTGTTTTCCGCCGGCCGAGTTCTTTCAGGATATCGGGGTTTTTCACCAGTTCAAGCGTCAATGTTTTCTCTTTTTTCTTTATTTTGGCGGCGCATATATCTTTTGCCCGATAGTCGGCTACGGCGGCGGCTTTTATCAATATGTCGGCGTCGCCGTATTCCGACAGGGCCGCCTCTTGCATCTCTTCGGCTGTCTCGACTTTAATCGCCGTAACGCCCGGCGGGACAGGCAAAGGGGACGGAGCGGAAATGAGTATGGCAGCCGCGCCCCGGCGCGCGGCCTCCCCGGCTATGGCATAGCCCATCTTGCCGCTGGAGCGGTTGCCTATATAGCGCACAGGATCTATCGGCTCAATCGTGCCCCCGGCCGTAACTACAACTTTCAGGCCGGACATGCTTTCGCCGCGCAAACAGCCATCGATCTCTTTCACGATATCAACCGGCTCCGGCAGCCGCCCGGTGCCATAACTGCCGCAGGCCAGGCGCCCGGAGGCGGGCCGGACGACTTTCATGCCAAGAGCCGCGAGCTTTCCCAGGTTGCTCTGAGTTATCGGGTTTTCATACATATTGGTATTCATCGCCGGGCAAAGGATTATCGGCGCTTTTACGGCCAAAGCCGTAGTTGTAAGCATATCGTCGGCTATGCCGCAAGACAACTTGGCCAGCGCATTGGCGGTGGCGGGCGCGATGACGAAGACGTCCGCCCATTCCGCCAACGCTATATGTTCCACGTTATATGACGAAATATCGGCCCACATAGAAGCCGCCACCGGGTTGCCGCTGATCTCGCGGAAGGTAAGCTGCGTAACAAATTTAAGCGCCGATTCGGTCATGATGACTTTGACCGCCGCGCCTTCCCTGCGCAGCCTGCTGACAAGCTCCACCGCCTTATAAACGGCTATTCCCCCGCAAACGCCCAGCAGTATTTTTTTTGCGGCAAGCACAATAAAGGCCCCCTACTTTATACCGGTTTTGGTACGCTCATAAGTGATCTTGTCGGAGAATACCTCGTAAAGCGATATTGTTACCGGTTTGTTCGATTTGCCGGCGGATGGCGGCAAATCCGCATCGACTATTTCCCTGGCGCGTTTGGCCGCCAGCACCACTAAAGTATATTTGCTGTCAACATGATCCAGCAATTTGTCCAAAGACGGTTGAATCATCTGAACATTTCCCCCTTCAGGTTTTGTCCGCAGGCCAAAAACACCCGCCTTACTTATTTTTGCCGCAGAGATCCGTTATCGTTCGCAAATTGCGCGCAACGCGGCTTTTTTCCGCGTTCAGTATAAAAGACAGTTTTTCCAGGGCTTCTTCCACTTTGTTGTTCACTATGACATAATCGTATTTCGTCGCTCGGCAGATTTCACTTTTGGCGGCTTCCAGCCGACTCTTAATGGAAGTCCCGTCATCTTTGTCCCGCCCCTTCAGCCTCGCGGCCAAATCGGCCAATGAAGGCGGCAGGATGAAAACAAACACCCCTTCGGCAAATTTGGCGCGTATTTGTTCCGCCCCGTCCATTTCTATTTCCAAAAGCACATCGTTGCCCATTTCTAATTGTTCCAATATATTTTCGCGCGGCGTACCGTAATAATTGCCATAAACCACGGCGTATTCCAGCAACTGATCCTTGCTGATCATTTTTTTGAATTCGCTTTCGGTTATAAAAAAATACTCGCGCCCGTTCATTTCGCCCGTACGCGGCGCCCTCGTGGTCAACGAAACGGAATAATAAATATTTTGATATTTATTTAAAAGGGCTGAACAAATAGTCCCCTTTCCCGCCCCTGACGGGCCGGAAACAATTAATAGAATGCCTTTATTCTTCATCTGCCAGATCCTTCCCCCCACTCAGGCGCGCAATCAACATTCAGGCGCATCTTTGGCGGCGTCTTTGCCGCCTAATCGGTTGGCAACCGTTTCCGGCTGAACCGCCGAAAGGATAATGTGCCCGCTGTCGGCTACAATCACCGCCCGCGTCCTGCGCCCATAAGTTGCGTCAATCAATTTCCCCTTTTCGCGCGCTTCTTGGACTATTCGTTTGATGGGCGCGGATTCCGGGCTAATGATCGAAATGATCCTGTTTGCGGCCACAATATTGCCGAAACCGATGTTTATCAATTTTATATCCATTTTTCTCCCCGCGTCAAGCGCAAATTAAAAATTATTCAATGTTTTGTATTTGTTCGCGAATTTTTTCTATTTCACTTTTCATTTCAACCGTCATCTGCGCAATCGCAAAATCGTTGGCTTTGGAGGCAATAGTATTTACTTCCCGGTTAAATTCCTGCACAATGAAGTCAAGTTTGCGGCCGACAGGGATTTTTTTCGCGAATGTTTCTTCAAATTGCTTTATGTGGCTTCCCAGCCGCACAATTTCCTCGGTAATATTTGTCCTGTCGGCAAAAAGCGCGACTTCATGCAGGATTTTATCCTGGTCAACCGCTTGTTCGTAATCTTTTAAAAGTTCCGCCACCCTTTCGCGTATTTTGGCGTGGAACTCCGCCGTTACCGCCGGCGCGCGCTCTTGCACTTCGGCCAGTTTATCCTTGATCGTTTTTATCCTGGGCAGAAGGTCTTTATATATATTGGCGCCTTCCGCCAGACGCATTTTCATCAGATTTGCCAGCGCGGCGGCTACTGCCCCGGACAAAAAAGGCAGATAAAAATCAGCGTCTCCTATCGTTTCTTTAGCATTTATGACGCTGGCGAAGCGCAGCAAAAACGCAAGCCGCATTGCTCCGCTCATATCGCTTTCCAGTTCCAGTGTCCGCGCCAGCTCACTCAAAGCATTGTTGTAAGATGCCGCCAACTCTTTATCAACGCTCATTTCATAAGCATTGGCGGAACTGTCCGCCATATTTACAAAGACGTCCACCCGTCCCCGGCTTATAACGTCAGTTATCTGTTTTCTTACCCTGTCCTCCAAGGGATTGAGCGCACGCGGCATCCTGAGGGCTATCTCATTGTAGCGATGGTTCACCGTCTTGATTTCCACCGTCAAAGAAAGTTTCTCGCTGACATACTCCCCGCGCCCGAACCCTGTCATGCTTTTCAACAAATCATAGCCTCCAGTTCCCCAAACTAATCAATGGCGCTGAGATTGAAATTAAATCGGCGTTCGCGCTCTTTTGGTATGTTTACGGCCAAGGATGCCGTCCCGGACAGTTTTATCCGCCGCATGTCAAAATAAAAAAACAATTGCACCCGGTAAAGCAGCGGTATTGTTTTTTCCAGGAAAACCGGCTCAGGTTCAGCCGCGGCGGCTGCATCCTCTTGTTTTTCCGTATTGGCGGGGTTTTCCTTGTCTTTGTCGCCGCCACCTTTGTCCGGCCGGCCTTGGCCGATATTGCCTTTTTCAGGTTTTTTCCGGTCTTTTTTGTCGATCGGCTCATCTGCCGGGCGCGAAACATTGCCTTCGCTTTTCTTTTCGGTGGGAGCTTGCTTTTCTCTGACTACTTTCGTCTTGGCTACCGCCGTGTCCTGGAGTTCCATCTCATAAGCGTCAATTACTTTATCGTCTTGCCGGATAAAAGCGAAGATTTTGTTTTTCAGCCCGCCGACATCTTCGGTATAAAGGACGACACATACCGGCAGAATATCGTTGAATTCCTGCGCGATCATCTCGCCGTCGACTATATTGATTGTCTGGCTTGCCAGAAGGCGTTCCCTGGCGTTAAGCGCCACAAGATAATACGGGGTATAAATATACACCCGTTCGCCGAAAAGATCAAGAACCTTGCTCGTCTCCTCATAAACGCACCAAGGTTTGGCAAAGTCGGGAATATCCTCC
>JAISLQ010000071.1 GCA_031290885.1 Acidaminococcales bacterium | reverse complement strand
GTCCGAGAACGGGTTGGCCGCGAAGGCGCTGCCCGCTATGCCCAGCACGAAGGCCAGGGCCAGAACGATGGTAAAGTTCTTTTTCATTCTTTTTCCCCCTTGTTTTTTGTTTTCGTTTTGTCGCCAGGCGTCAGGGGGGCGGATTTTCCCGAGTGTCCATGTTTCCTCCGGAAGGCTCCTTGCCCTTTCGCGCCTGTATCTTTAGCTTGCTCCGGCAACCGCTCACGGGGTTCGGGGGGCACCTCCTTTCTTTCCCGCCGGTCGGCCTGCAGCTCCAGATCCAAAAATAAAAGCGGCTTTGATAAAATAAGTGGTTAAATATAATATGAAACAATTGCCGTAAAAAAACAGCCAAAAGCCCACAATAAAAAGTAAATAAAAAGTGGTTAAAACAATGCCGCATTCTCATAATATACGATTGCCCGGCCCGTGTCAATACATTGCCGCAAAAAAACTGCGGCAATGCATGCCGCAGTTATGATAACGCCTTGAGGCACCGCAAATTATTTTGCCCAAAGCCCGTCAACCGGCAGAGAAGCGGCTTGTCCGCGCGGTTTCGCCCGGAGCGGAGAATATGGAATCCCTATTGTTTTTTCCTGTCCGCCTGTGGTAGTATAAGAATGTGCGTATGGTGGCCGGCCAAAGCGCGCAGGTTGAGCAAAAGCCGCGAGCCGGCGCCGCTGTGTCCGCGTGCTGCCCGGAAGGGGAAAGCCCATTGCCGATAAAAGCAAAAACAACCCTTAAAATCCGCCCGATGTTTTCCGCCTGGCTTTAAGCTTATGATTGCTGCGCGAGGCCGAATTCCGCCGCCAAATAAGCGATAAGTTCCTCGTGCGACAGCGTCTGCCCGTCTTTAAGGCCATCTTTGCCGGCGGCGCCCGCCAAAACTTCTTCTAAAAAAGCCTGAAAATCCGGGTCATCCATAGTGGCCGGCGTCCGCCCGGCATCTTCGGGCAAGGCGGCGCTGCCTTTTCCGGCAGGTTCCTTCATGTCAATCACCTCAAGGCCATTATAGCACAAAAATAACAACTTGGAGGCTTAACGATGCATTTTTGGAAAAAGATCTTCCCCGTATTGTTCGCGGCAATCCTGCTCACCCCCCTCGCCGCCCCCGCCTCGGCCGCGCCCAAGGCGCAGCCGGTAAAAATCGCCTATCTTGACCGGGGAGAGGCGTTCCGCCGGCATCCCGGGGCGCAGGCGGCGTTCAATGCCGTCATGTCGGAGCGGAACCGCCTGCAGGCCGAGTACAACGAAAAAGCCAAAAACCTTTCCCCCGAGGACAGGCAGAAACTTTCCAATGAGCTTTCGGCGCAGGCGGCGGCCAAGGAAGCGGAACTTTTAAAGCCCATCCAGGCGGACATCGACGCGGCCATTGACGCGGCAATGGAAGAGGGCGGCTACGCTTTCGTCCTGGAAAAGAACGCCGTCATACGCGGCGGCACGGACATAACTGCGGCAGTCGTGAAAAAAATCGGCGAAAAATGACCGGCTCCGCCCCGCGCGGGCGGACAAGCGCGCATACAAGCAAGGATGAAAGCATGGCTAAAATCACACTTAAAGCCCTGTCGCTGCGTCCGCCTTGGGCGGACGCCGTTGCCAGCGGAGAAAAAACCGCAGAAATTCGCTCATGGACTACGGACTATCGGGGAGATATTTTAATCTGCGCCTCACAGCGCGACCCCAATTTGAGCGCGCTTGAAAACAGGCTTTTTGTCTGCGGGCACGCAATCGCAATCGCCACCCTTTTCGCCATTGAGCCTTTCACCGAAAAGCACCGCAAGGCGGCGGCCTATGAGGATGATTGGGAAATCGAGCCAAAAAAATATGCCTGGCTTTTCAAGGACGTTGTTGCCATTGAGCCGATACCCGTAAAAGGCAAGTTGCACCTTTTTGAAGTGGAGCTTGACGAGGAGCAAATAAGGCAGGTGTCCATAAACGATTTTGATAAATATGCTTTCGCTCATGGCCTGTGCATAACCGACGAAGAGTTTGAAAAGTTGAGCAAAGGCTCTGCCCGGCGCGGACGGACAAGCGAGCAGCTTTAGCGGAAGAAAAACGAACCGCTGACAAGCCGCTGCGTCGCCCTTTTCGCCGCGATGTCCAAAAGGCATTGCCGCTGGCTGCCCCTTGAAGGTTGGCCTGCTTGGGGATATTTGGCCGTAACCGGGCGCCCTGCCCTTTGAATTGCGCGCCGCAAAATCGCCGCCGCAATTTCATAATGGACACAAGGCCGCCCAAGAAAGAAAAAATGGCTTTGGGGGCGCAAAGGGCAAAATACATAAAGGCGGGTGACGCGACTGTGCGAAAAGACCTTCAGGTTCCCGACGAATATGACGAAATGGCCGCCATGCCGGCGGACAGGCAAACATCGCGCGTAGTTACCGAATTTTTCACGCCGCTTTTGGCGCGGGCCGAAAAGGAAAGCGCGGAGATCCTGCCGTCCTTGTTAAAACTCAAAAAGTTAATTGGCGACGAGGATTTCGATCTTTATATAAACACGCTGCAAAACGTCCGGCGCAATGAGACGACGGTGCTGCTCATAACCGACAGGGCGCTGCATAAAACCAACATAGAGGCAAGGTTTCTGGGCAGGATCGGGGAAGCGTTCGGCGTTGAGTTCGTGCGCGTGGTTGCCACCGGTTGATTGCGCGGCTTATGAAATATGTACTGAAAGCGTTTCTTTGCGTTTGCCTTTGCGTTTGCGCTTTCGCCCCGGCCGCCGTTTGCGCTTTCGCCGACTCTCCCGTGGCGGTCGTTGTTTTGGATCGCACCGGCGGCGTCGTCGACAAGGATTTTTCCGAGTTGTGGACGGAAATGGTAAGGCGCCGGTTTCATTTTCCCGACTACAAATTGATCGGCCGGCAGGAACTGTTGCGGGTTTTGCGCGGGCAACTGCCGCCGCCGGGCAGAAAGCCCCCTTATTACCGGGCGGAGGACTTAAAGCTGATTGCCGGACGGGCTTCGGCGGACTTGCTTTTTGTCATAATCGCGGACAGGCTGGACGAGGCGCTCATACACTCGCGCTGGCCGTTTGGCGAAACGCTGCTTAGGGTGAGCGTGTCCATTGACCTTATGGCCTATCGCGTGGCCGACGCCAAACATTTGGAAAAGAAAATCCGTTATTTCAAAACGGACGTTTTGGGCACCGCCCTTTCCGCCGAAAAGGTCGCCAACGAGCAGGTCGGCGACGCCATAGACGAATTCAGGGCTAAATTGCCGACTCTTATTATTGCGCAAGGAGACGCGGACAATGGCGGACAATAATGCCAACGGCATAAACGCTGCGGCATCAACCAGTTCCAGCATGGAACGGGGCCATTCCCAGCCCGGCGGCGTATATTCTCCCGGGCGCGGGCGCGTACGCTCCGTACTCACCCCGGAAGAAGTACAGCGGATAAACGGCGAGAGCGCCCGTTTAGGGAAAAGGGGCGGTTTTTCGCCGGCGGCGATCGTCGACATCTCCAACAACGCCAGAAGGCTCTGGCAGGACGACTTGAACAGGCGCGGCGGCGCCCTTAGCATCGCCAAGCCCTATTTCAGCAGCCGCCTGCTGGACAAAATGCGCCGGGCAGGGCAGCTTGGCCCGGGCGGCTTGGCATCCCTGGCCTACAAGCGCATGGTGGACATATTTATATAAAGGGGCCTTGCGGCGCGGCAAATTTACCGCAAAGACAGTCCGGGATTTCAGCCGGCAAACGAGGCAAAGCGCCCCCTGCCTTGACTGAACCGCCCAGAGGGAACGGACAAGGAATAAAAAGCCCTGTCGGAGGATATCGTAGAGTTACGCAGCCTGACATCGTTTTTCGAGCGGTGTCAGGCGCGTTTTTGTTTGGATGCGCTCGTTGTTGCAGAAATCGACGTGCTCGTTGACGAGTTGCCTTGTTTCATCAAACGAGGTGAGCTTATGTTGGTATATGCACTCTGTTTTAAGAATGGAAAAGAAATTTTCAGCCAGTGCATTATCATAGCAGTTGCCACGTCTCGACATGGATGGAGCAATGCCGCAATCTTTAGTTAAGTTGAAATATGCTTGCGAGGCGCATTGAAACCCTTGGCCGCTGTGGAGGCGCAACTCTCCGTCGACCGTTTCTTTTTCTGTGGCGAGGTTGATTGTGTCCAAAACAAGACTTGCCGTCTGTTCGGTTACGGCCTTGCAGTCGACAATACTGTTGTCATAGAGATCGCGAATCATGGACAGATACAAAACGCCTTTGGTTGTGTGCATGCATGAAATGTCCGTTGCCCATTTGGAATTTGGTCTATCGGCAGCAAAATTGCGATTTGACAAGTTTTCATGTTTGTGAAGCTGCTGCCCCATCTGCTTGTACTTCTTGCGACGACGTATCTCAGGTAGCAACCCATATTGATGCATGATGCGCAGACTCGTTGTGGGGATGGAACGCCAGGATCTTCTGCGTTCCAGGCAAATTTGAACGCGCCGGCAACCATAGGTTTTGCCGCAGTTTTTCTGACACTCGGCTATGAGACCGGCAAGTTCCACATTTCGCGGCGGCAATCCACGACGCTTTATTCATTTTAACTTTTCGCAAAAAAAGTAAAAATTTTTCGCAAATTTTTTGGAA
>JAISLQ010000070.1 GCA_031290885.1 Acidaminococcales bacterium | reverse complement strand
GCTGGTTGACGGTTGGCACCTGATCATCAAATCGCTTATGGATAGTTTTATATAGAGGTATTTTTATGAATGTTGACTACGCGGTTCAAGTGGGCAGGGACGCGCTTCTTATTGTAATGCTTGTTTCCGCGCCCATGCTGGGTCTTGGCATGCTTGTCGGCATTTTGGTGAGCGTTTTCCAAGCCACCACTCAAATCCAAGAGCAGACGCTGGTTTTCATACCAAAGATACTGGCGGTTTTTGTGGGCATAGTTATCTTCGGTTCCGCCATGCTCAACATGTTGATTGGGTTCACGCGCCAGATTTTCGAGAATTTGCCGGCCATGATCAAATAAGCGCGAAAACATGGAATTGATACAGTTTGTCCAGCAAAACCTTGTTTTTGCCCTTCTGGTGTTTGCGCGCGTGAGCGGCATATTTTCCACGGCGCCCATGTTCAGCAGCCGGAACGTTCCCGCGCGGATCCGGGTGCTTTCCGCAATGGCCATAACGCTGGTGGCGATACCGGCGCTCGCGCAAAAAGCGGGCGCCCCGGTTACGGATAGCGCCGCCTCCTATATACTTCTTGTCTTTGGGGAATTTATCGTTGGGGCGTGCATCGGGCTTGTTATGGCGGTATTTTTTGCCATTATACAGGTTGCCGGGCAGATGCTGGACACGCAGGTGGGCTTTGGCATAGTGCACGTGGTCGATCCGCAGTCGGGAACGCAAATGCCGCTTTTGGGCAACTTTTTGCAAATGCTTTTTGTTCTGGTGTTTTTCGCGGCGGACCTGCATCATCTTTTCCTGCAGGCCCTGCTTGAGAGCTTTGATCTTATGCCGGTTGCCCGCGCGGCTTTTCAGCCGCAAATGGCCGAGTTTGTGCTGGGGCTTTTTACGAATATGTTCCTGACGGCTTTCAAGCTCGCCATGCCCATGATAATAACCACTTTGCTCGTGGACGTGTCTATGGGCATGCTTGCCCGCACCATGCCGCAAATGAACGTATTTGTCGTTGGCATCCCGTTGAAGCTGGCCGTCGGAGTCTTTATGCTGAGTGTTTTTTTGCCGACGTATATATTCTTCTTAAAGGTGGCTTATGGCGAAGTTTCCGAAAACATATACAAACTGCTCTCAATATTCGCCAATTGAAGAAGGTTCTTTGGTTTTTGACCTGCAGCTGTTCGCAGGCGAAAAGACCGAAGAGGCAACGCCCAAGCGCAAGCAGGAAGCCCGCGGGAAAGGCCAGGTCGCCAAAAGCGTCGAGATAAATTCCGCGTTTATTATGCTGGCGGCGTTTTATTTTTTGAGCCTCAACGGCCAGTATATGATCGGCGAACTGAAAAAATTGATGCTGTACATGTTTTCCGAATTTGGCCGCACGGCTTTTGACGTTGATTCCATACAATCGCTTACCTTGTTCATGATCACATTTTTTTTGAAGATAGTCATCCCGCTTATGCTGGTGATCGCGCTGATCGGCCTTTTGATCAATTATTTGCAGGTCGGCTTCATGTTCAACCCCGGACTTTTGTTTCCTGATTTCAGCAGGATAAATCCCATGAGCGGGCTTTCCCGGATATTTTTTTCCAAGGCCGCGCTGGTCAATTTGGTAAAATCTTTGTTGAAAATAGCAATAATCGGTTATTTTATCTACACTTTCGTGGAAAAACAGGTGCATATATTGCCGGGGCTGATTGGCGAAGACGTTGAGCGCGGAAGCCTGTTTTTCGGCGGGCTGATAATAGACCTTGGTTTTCGCGTGGGCGCCGTTATGCTGGTGATCGCGGCTTTCGATTATTATTATCAATGGTATACGCACAGGGAAAACCTGAAGATGACCAAACAGGAAATTAAGGAAGAGTACAAGCAGACGGAAGGCAACCCGCAGATCAAAAGCAGGATTCGCTCCAAACAGCGCGAGTTGGCCATGCGCAGGATGATGCAGGAAGTTCCGAAAGCGGACGTGGTCATAACCAACCCGACCCATTTCGCGGTCGCGCTGAAATATTCGGCGGGCATGCCCGCGCCTTTGGTGGTAGCCAAAGGCCAGGACTATATCGCCCTTAAAATAAAAGAAACCGCCAATGACAGCAAAGTTACGATTGTCGAAAACAAGTCTTTGGCCAGGGCGCTTTATCAGACGGCCGATATCGGCGAATACATACCTTTCGAGCTTTACCAGGCGGTGGCCGAAGTGCTCGCTTACGTCTACAAGCTAAAGCGCCGCCTGGCCTGACCGGCGGCGGACGGGGGTTTGCCTTTGGCCGCCGGTTGCGCAAATTTGTTTTGCATTGTTCCCGGACTAAAACAGGAACGGGATTTACGCGACAGTTTGCCGCCTTGCGCGGCGCAAAACGTGGGCAAACCGCACATGCCCGGCGAGATTTCGGCGCACAGCGGGGCGGCAAATTGGCCGCAAAGACAGTATGGTTTTAATCTGCGAACAATATTAATCAGTTTGCATAAAGGAGTCCCCGGAGTTGGAATACACGCCGTCATGGTTGACCAGGATAACAAAATACAGCGATGTGCTGATAACTATAGCGGTCATCACGATCGTCGTCATGATGATCATTCCCCTGCCGCCTTTTGCCCTTGACTTGTTCCTTGCCGCCAACATAACGCTGGGGCTGATGATCGTCATGGTGTCGATTTATAACACCGAGCCGCTGCAATTTTCCGTGTTCCCGTCGCTGCTTTTGGTAACGACCCTTTTCCGTCTGGCGCTGAATGTTTCCTCCACCCGCCTGATCTTGCTCTATGGCTACGCGGGCGAGGTCATACAGTCGTTCGGGGAATTTGTCATAGGCGGCAACGCGGTAGTCGGCTTTATTGTTTTTATAATACTGGTCATTATCCAGTTCATTGTTATCACCAGGGGCGCGGAGAGGGTCGCCGAGGTAACGGCGAGGTTTACGCTTGACGCCATGCCCGGCAAGCAAATGAGCATAGACGCCGATTTGAATTCCGGCCTTATCACGGAAACGGAAGCAAAAGAACGGCGCGTGAAAATACAGCGCGAGGCTGATTTTTACGGGGCGATGGACGGCGCCAGCAAGTTTGTCAAAGGCGATGCGGTCGCGGCCATTATCATCGTCATGATCAACATCGTGGGCGGATTTGTCATCGGCGTGCTGCAAAGGGGCATGGGCATAACCGGCGCTTTGCAGACGTATACCCTGCTTACCGTCGGCGAGGGCTTGGTCAACCAAATACCGGCCCTGCTCATATCCACCGCTACCGGCATAATAGTGACCCGCGCCGCTTCGGATTCTGACATGGGGCATGACGTTGTCAGCCAGCTCCTGACCAAGCCGCGCGTTTTTTATATAACGGCGGTCGTGTTGTTTTTGCTCTCTTTGGTTCCGGGGCTGCCGGGCGTGCCCTTCGTGGTTTTGGGCATAATTGTCGGCATTATCGCGCGCACGCTCAGCCAGACCATTATAAGCCGGGTTGCGGACGAGATTACCCGGCAGGAAGAAAAAGAGATCGAAGAAATCAAAAAACCGGAAAACGTCGTTTCGCTTTTGCAGGTGGACCCTATGGAACTGGAAATTGGCTACAGCCTTATCCCTATGGTTGACGCCAGCCAGGGCGGGGACCTTTTGGACCGCATAATCATGATCAGGCGCCAGTGCGCTTTGGAAATGGGCTTTGTCGTGCCTACCATCCGCATCCGGGACAATATACAGCTAAAGCCAAACGCCTATATTATCAAACTGAAAGGGGTCGAAATCGCCAAAGGCGAGCTTTTGCTCGATCACTACTTGGCAATGAACCCCGGGCAGGCGGAATTTGACATTGAAGGCATAGAAACGCTGGAGCCGTCTTTTGGCCTGCCGGCGATTTGGATACAGGAACAGGAGAGGGAAAACGCCGAAATGTTGGGCTATACGGTGGTTGACCCGATTTCTGTCCTCGCCACCCACATAACGGAGATCATAAAAGCCAACGCGGCGGAAATACTCGGCCGCCAGGACGTGCAAACGCTGGTTGATTCCGTGCGCGGCAACTATCCGGCCGTGGTGGAAGAACTCATGCCCAATATAATCTCGCTGGGCGAATTGCAGAAAGTATTGGCAAGCCTCTTGCGGGAACGCGTATCCATACGCGACCTTGTTACCATTTTTGAGACCTTGGCCGATTACGGAGCTTTGACCAAAGATACGGAAATACTGACCGAATACGTCCGGCACGCGCTTTCCCGGCAAATAACCAAACAATTCGCCCAAAGCGGCGTCCTGGCCTGTATAACCGTCGATGTGGAACTGGAAAACATTATCGTGCAATCCGCGCAAAAAACTGAGCAGGGTTCTTATGTAAACCTGGACCCCAAAACCATGCAGGCGTTTATTAATTCGCTCAACCAGGAAATCGCCAAATTGACCAATATGGGGTATCAGCCGATCGTCCTTACCAATCCTAACGCCAGGCTCTATGTGCGCAGGATAGTGGAACGTTCCGCCCCCGGCCTTACAGTTTTGTCTTATGCCGAACTTGAGCCAAAGACGGAGATACAAGCTATGGGAATGGTGAAGATATAGATGAGATACCGGATATTTACAGCCTCAACTATGCAGGAAGCGGTTAGCCAGGTGAAAGAAGCATTGGGGCGGGACGCGATCATACTTTATACCAAGAAACTCCGCAAAGGCTGGATATTCGGGCGTGAAATCGTTGAAGTGGCGGCGGTGGCGGAGGACGAGCAGCCGGCGGTTACAGCATCCGGCAATTTGCGCGCAGCGTCGGCAAGTCGCAGCGAAGCAGCCCGTCCGGCAAGCAAACCGGCGGCGAAACCCGCCGGCCCGCCGCGGGAGATCGCAGTAAAATCGCTGGTAAGGGCCAAGCCGGCGGCGCCGGTCGTGGAAAAGCCCGCCGCGGCGGCGCATAGCTTTGCGCCGGCAGAGCCGGCCGCTTCCGCCGGCGCCGTATACGCCGAGATGCAAAAAGTGATCGAGCCGCTGGTGCCGGAGAGGATTGTAACTGGCGCCGCGCCGGCAAAACCGGAGGTGGCTGCCGTCTCCGCCGCGCCGGCAAAGGAAAAGGCAAGCGCCGCAACAGGCGCAGACAGCTTGCCCGTTCCCAAAACGGAATCTGCCGAGGGCTCGGGCGAGGATTTGAAAAGCGAACTTGCCGGCATCCGTCAGATGCTGGAACAACTTTTATCAAAAACCAAGACAAATGCGGCCAATCCGTGGTATGATTATCTTGTAAAGAAAGAAATTGCGCCTGGGCTCGCGGAGCAGATTTTAAAAGGGTTTCCGGCTTCCCTGGCCATATTGAATAAAAACCCGGGAGCGATCAAAAAAATGCTCCATGATCGCTTGATTGATTATATAAGGCCGTCCGGCGGCATAAAGGTTGCCGTCCCCGGCTGCAAGAAAGTCGCCCTGGTAGGGCCGACGGGAGTTGGCAAGACCACCACGCTGGCAAAGCTGGCGGCGAAATTTGCCTTGGCGGACAATGTTGACACAGCTTTTATAACAGCGGATACTTACAGGATAGCGGCGGTGGAACAATTGAGGACATACGCAACGATACTGAATGTTCCCATGGACGTGGTGTATTCGGCCGGCGAACTGAAAAAATGCATCAACAGGCACAAAGACAAGGAACTGGTGCTGATTGACACGGCCGGCCGCAGCCAGCACAACGAAGAACAGATGGACGAACTGAAAAGGCTTCTGGAAGCGGATGATGCCATAGAGGCGCACTTGGTGCTCAGCACGGTTACTACTTATCAGGATTTGCTGGAGATCATCGACAGGTTTGCCGGCTGTTTTTCCGACAAAGTTATTTTCACGAAAATCGACGAAACGCGCAATATCGGCAACATATTCAACATAATGCACCAATTCTTTGAACTTAAAATATCCTATGTTACCAACGGGCAAAATGTTCCTGACGATATTCATCCGGCAGAACCGCAGTATTTGACAAATATGCTGTTGAGGGATTGACATGGTTGATCAGGCTGAACGATTGAGGGAATTGTCTGAAAGGTGCATTGCTTTGAATGAAAAGGGCGGCGAGCCTGAATGCGCCGCCGCCCATGTGCTTGCTATTGCCAGCGGCAAAGGCGGGGTGGGAAAAAGCAGCTTTGCCGTCAATTTGGCGTTGGCGCTGGCAAACTACGGAAAAAAAGTCCTGATTGTCGACGCCGACATAGGCATGGCCAATATTGACGTCATGATGGGGCTGATAGCAAAATACAGCCTGATTGACATTATTGAAGGCGTCCGCTCATTTGAGGAAGTGGTGGTTACCGGGCCGCGAAACATCAAGTTCCTGCCCGGGGGATCGGGCATAAAGTCCTTGGTTTCCCTCACCAACCTGGAATTGCAGAGAATACTCAGCCAAGCGTCGCAATTTGAAAAGGCGATGGATTTTATACTTTTGGACACAGGGGCAGGCATGGGGGACACTGTTATGAACTTTCTCATGGCGGCGGACGACATCTTGCTTGTCGCCACCCCCGAGCCTACGTCGCTGACCGACGCCTACGCGCTTATAAAAGCGTACGCCGGCAATGACAATGCCGGCAAAGCCGCCTTAAGGCTTGTTGTCAACCGCGTCGGCAGCGCCGCCGAAAGTTCCGTTGTGGCGGATAAACTCTGCAAAGTCGCGGTCAAGTTTTTGTCCGTGCAACTGCGGCAAATAGGATACATTTTTGAAGACCCTGCGGTCTCCCAATCCATCCGCTCGCAACGCCCGCTTTTGCTGCAATCGCCCGATTCGCCGGCGGCCGGTTGCATTGCCGGTATTGCCCGCAAGCTTATTTTGGGCTTTGAACCGGCGGACAAGAAAGGTCGCTACGGTTTTTTCAAGAAGTTTCTTAATATAAATTCACGAAAGTAGGAAAATAAAATGGATATAAGCAGTCCATTTTTAGTAAACCAGCGGCTGGAAATTGCCCCGCATGACGTCTTGGAATATCTGTCAAGCCGCATTGAGGATTACCGGGGCAACGATCTTGTGATAGCGACGCCTATGCGCAAGGCCGTGCCTTTATACCTGCCGATAGGGACGCCAATCTTGGGGCGGGCGATAGCCGGCGAAGGCATACTTTATTCTTTCGAGTCCGTCTTGCTGGAAATCGTCATGCAACCGCTTCCCTTCTGGATAATAAAAAAACCGGAAAACGTGAAAAGAATACAGCAAAGGAACTTTTTCCGATATCCCGTACACCTGCCTGTCTGTTATTTTATTGTCAGCGAAGAAACCGGCAGGCCGATCGTGGAAACCGAGACCGATACTGTTTCGCAAAATTTAAGCGGCGGCGGCGTCCTTTTGCTGTCAAACGATGTATCTTTGCGGCTGGGCACAAAAGTTTGGCTGGAAATCCCGTTGTCGGATACGGACATCGTACAGTCAATCGCGGTGGTCGTAAGAATAGATATGAAAAAAGACGGCGAGGGCAAGTCGCTTTTTGCCATAGCCCTTCAGTTTGTCAACCTGGATGAATTTGTCCGCAATAAAATAATAAAGTTCCTGAACGCGCGCCTTTTGGAAGAACGCAACAAAGGCATCCTTATGTAAATATAACGCGACAATTCAAAAAGAGAGTGAAGTGAACGATCGATTGAAAAAAGTTTTGATAGTTGACGATTCATTTTTCATACGCAAAATATTTTCCGATATGTTCAACGGCACCAAAGACTTCCAAGTTGTCGGAACCGCGCAGAACGGATTGGAGGCTATCGGCAAAATAAAGAGCCTGAGTCCGGACTTGGTTACGCTTGACATAGAAATGCCCGTGATGAACGGTTTGGACGCGCTTAAAATAATTATGCGCGATATGCCGCTGCCGGTGGTAGTTGTAAGCTCGCAGACCAAGGAGGGCTCGGAAGAGACGGTCAAGGCCCTTCTTTACGGCGCGGTTGACTTTGTTACCAAAGACAAAAACGATCTTGACACGGTGAAAAAAATGTTGCTTGCAATCTGTCGCGATGCCGTTAACGCCAACATCTTGGAATTGCAGAAAAATTCTGCGGCGCAAAAGCCTGTGGACATACCGGCCATAGGCGCCAAAGCAAAGGAGAGGCTTGTGGCGATCGGGACGTCTACCGGAGGGCCAAAAGCCTTGCAGGAAGTGATTCCAAACCTGCCCGCCAATCTTCCCTGCGCGGTAGCGGTCGTGCAGCACATGCCGCCGGGGTTTACCAAGTCGCTGGCGGACAGGCTGAACGCTTGCTCGCAAGTAAATGTAAAAGAGGCGGAAAACAATGAACCGCTGCAGAAAAGTACCGTTTATGTAGCGCCCGGCGACTTTCATATGCGTTTTGCCCGCGAAAGGGGAGCTGCCCTCATAAAATTGTCCAAAGATCCCCCGGTTGGCCTGCACCGGCCGGCGGTAAACACGATGTTTGAGTCCGCGGCGCAGGTGTACGGCGCAAATTGCGTGGCGGTTCTGTTGACGGGCATGGGACAGGACGGGGCCGCCGGCATGGCAAAAATAAAAAAAGAAAACGGCTATACTATAGCGGAAAGCCAGGAAACCGCGATTGTTTACGGGATGCCGAAAGCCGCCGCCGAACTTGGCGTTGTCGATAAAGTATTGCCTTTGCATGAGATTGCCAATGCGATAGTCATGGCGGTTATTTAGTAAATTTGGAGGTGTTGGTTGATGGATGTAAACCAGTATATGGGCATGTTCATGGAAGAATCCCGTGAACACCTGCAAGCGTTAAATAAATCGTTGCTTGACCTTGAAAACGATGCCGGCAATATTTCCGTCCTTGGCGAAATATTTCGCAGCGCTCACACACTGAAAGGCATGTCGGCGACTATGGGCTTTACCGTAATTGCCGAGCTTACCCATGAAATGGAAAATGTCTTGGATCTTTTGCGCAAAGAAACCTTAAAATGCGACGAAAACATAATCGACTTGCTTTTCCGGTGCGTTGACACGCTTGAGCGCCTGGTGGAGAGCGCCGGCAACGGGGAAAAAGGGGAAGACGTTTCGGCGCTGGTGCAGGAACTTAAAAAAATTACCCCCAAGGGCGGCGCGGCACCGGCCAAAACAGCGGCGGCAGCGAAACCCGACGCGCCGGCGCCCGATATGGAAACCGTTGCCATAGAACTTAGCGACATCGACAAGGACATCATCGCGGCCGCGCAAGGACAAGGGCTTGCCGGACTGCACATAAAGATTGCTTTGGACGAAAAATGCATGCTCAAAGCGGCTCGCGTTTATATGGTAATGACCAGCCTTGAAGATTTCGGCGAAGTCATTAAAACCGTCCCGTCCGCCGAAGACCTGGAGAAGGAGCGTTTTGGGCTAAGTTTTGACGTAGTGCTTTTATCGGGCAAAGATATAGACGGAATGAAGGACAGGCTGCTTGGCATTTCGGAAATCGTCAGCGTTGAAATTAATAAACTGCCGGACTTTGCCGCCGGCGCTTTAACCGAAGACGCGGCGCGCAAAGCGTCCTCGCCCACGGCGGGCGCCGCGGAAAAGCACGACGCCCCGGCCGCGAAAAAGGCCGAAGACCATAAAGTGAAAAGCGTGCAGTCCGTGCGCGTGGACATTGACAAACTTGACACGCTTTTAAACATCGTCGGGGAAATAGTCATCAACAAAACCAGGCTTGCGCAAATTGGCATAATGCACAGGCTGCCTGACCTGGTGGAAACTATTGAGCAAATGGATCGGGTTACGACCGAACTGCAGACAATTGTCATGAAGATACGGATGGTGCCGATCAGCCAGGTGTTCAATCGGTTTCCGCGCATGGTCAGGGACATTTCCCGGGAGCTCAACAAGGAAATCAACCTGATAATTGAAGGCGAGGAAACCGAACTTGACCGGACGGTCATAGACGAGATCGGCGATCCCTTAATGCACATATTGAGAAACTCCCTTGACCACGGCATAGAAAGCGCGGAAGAACGGCGGGCGGCCGGGAAAAAACCTACCGGCAACGTCAAGCTCATAGCATCGCACGAAGGCAATAACGTAGTCATCGACATAGAAGACGACGGCAAAGGCATTGACCCGGCCTTTATCAAGCGCAAGGCAGTGGAAAAAGGCGTCATAACCCAGCAGGAATCCGACAAGATGGATGACAACGAAGCGATAAAGATAATTTTCGCGCCGGGATTTTCCACCGCCTCTGTCGTGACCGACATATCCGGGCGCGGCGTAGGCATGGATGTGGTCAGGACAAAGATCGAAGCTTTGGGCGGCAATGTTGACGTGGAAACAAAACTTGGAGCCGGCAGCAAGTTCAAAATACGTTTGCCGCTTACCTTGGCCATCATCCAGGCGCTCCTGATAAAAGTAGCCGATGAAACTTACGCCATACCGCTCGGGTCGATTGACAGCACGATCAACATTGTGCCCACCGACATTTCCACCGTGCAAAACAAGGAGGTATTCTTGCTGCGCGGGCAGATAATCCCTATCATCAGGTTGAACCGTACTTTGAACGTGTCGGCGGAGGAGGCGAAGCCGGCGGCGGAAGAGCTGTACATCGTGATCGTCCACATGGGCGAGCAGAAAGCCGGCATAATCGTCGATACGCTCGTTGGGCAGCATGACATAGTCATAAAATCCCTGGGCAAACTTATGACAAATATAAGCGTTATCGCCGGCGCTACCGTTTTAGGCGACGGAAGCGTCGCGCTTATCCTTGACATAGCGACGGTAATGCAGACTTCTTAGATTCTTAGAAATGACGGAGGCGATAAGATGAGCGAAAATAGAAGTTTGGCTAAAAATAGCGACGAAACGCGTGTACGTGAAGAGATACAATTGGTGGTATTCAAGCTGGCAATGGAAGAGTATGCCATTGACATAGGGCATGTCAGCGAAATCAGGAAAATGCTGGCCATCACGCGAGTGCCCAAAACGCCGGAATATTATTTGGGCGTGATGAATCTGCGCGGGAGCGTGTTGCCGGTAATTGACCTGAAAAAGCGCCTTAGCCTTCCCAGTACCGCAAAAACTGAAGACAGCAGGATAATCATATTGAGTGTTGACGATATTTCCTTCGGGGTTACGGTAGACGCCGTCTCGGAAGTGTCAATTATTGACAAAGCGGACATAGAACCGCCCAGCAGCATTGACACCAACGTTGAAAACAGGTTTGTCGTCGGCGTTGGCAAACACAACAACCGGTTGCTCATCATGCTGAGCGTAAAAGAAATAGTGGGGCTGGCATGACCTTGGCATCCCCGGCAGATGTTTCGGCCGCAGATATTGACAAGTACGGCGGACGGCGGAAAAGGCAAATACGCGGATTTGCCGGTTTTCGCGGCTTGCCCGCGAGGAGGGGGCGGCCTTGTTTTGCGTGTTGCCATTTTAAGGAGAGTGACTTTGTTTTATGAGCGATGATGTGTTGGAACTTACTCCGGCGCAGCTTGATGCGCTGAAGGAAATCGGCAATGTCGGCGCCGGCAACGCCGCAACGGCTTTGTCGCAGATTATAAATAAACGTATCGACATGACCGTGCCGGAAGTGTCGATCTTGCCGCTCGGCGACGTGCCCGACATAGTAGGCGGGCCGGACAATATGGTCGCCGGCGTTTATCTTAGGGTGTTTGGGCAAGCGCCGGGCAGCATACTGTTCATAATGCCGATCAATAGCGCGTTTGATCTGGTAAACATGCTCATGGGGCGTGAAAAATCACAAGATTACACCTTTACCGTAATGGACGAATCCGCGCTCATGGAAATAGGCAACATTTTGGCGAGCGCATACCTTAACGCCTTGTCCTATTTCACCAAACTTACGCTTTTGCCGTCGATTCCGGCTCTTGCCATGGACATGGCGGCGGCGCTTCTAAGTATCGTGCTCGTACAGTTGGGGCAGATGGGAGATCACGCTCTGGTAATCGAAACCGTCTTTAAAACTGATGACGACGGCATAAACGGACATTTTTTCCTTATTCCCGATCCAGGTTCATTAGCCGCCATATTAGCTGCCATTGGGGTGAGCGAATAATGCCCGAGTTGATTAAAGTCGGACTGGCGGATTATAAATCAGGCAGCGCCCCTGATTCCCTTATTACTTATGGGCTGGGTTCCTGCATAGGGATAGCCCTTTACGATACAAGGACAAAAATAGGTGGGCTGGCCCATATCATGCTGCCGGACAGCGCTCAGTCCAAGCCAACGGAAAACCCGGCCAAATTTGCCGACAAGTGCCTGCCGCTGCTTTTGAACGAATTGCTTGGCAAAGGGGCGCACAAAGCGTCGCTGCAAGCCAAAATCGCCGGCGGGGCGCAAATGTTCGCTTTGAACAAGGCAACCGACATAATGAAGATAGGCGAGCGCAACGAGGAAAGCGTCCGCGCCGTGCTTAAAAAGCTGGGAATTCCCGTAGTCGCTTCCGATACGGGGGAAAATTACGGCAGGACGGTGGAGCTTTTGTTGGAGACAGGCAAATTTAGGATACGGACAATAAGCAAAGGCGAGAAAGAGATATAATGATGAAGGCAGACATTGTAAGACGATTAAAATTTAATAAGTTTAATCTTTTTGTAATGTTGGCCATAGCTTTGCTGGCCGCTTTGTCTACAGTTTTTTTCGCGTTTTCGGCGGGGATTTCCGGGACGTGGACCGTAATCTTGCGCATGGCCTTTTCTTTTGTCCTATTTGCGGCCGTTGGCTTTTTGTTCGCGGATTTTTTGGAAAGAGAATATTTGGGGGCTTTTTCGGCATTAAAGGAAAAAGCCGTTGGCGGCGAAGATGCGAAAGAATCGCAGGGCGCGGCTGCGGGCGACATGAACAGCGACAATGCGTATGACGATTCTTTTGATAAAATAGTAGTGGCAGATAAAAAATCAGAATGACCGTTTGCGGGGTAACTATTCATGATTTTCAAAGATGAAAACTTGCTTCTTGACGCATGGAAAGAATATACGCAGACGCGCAGCCTGAAATTGCGCAATCAACTTGCCGAGCACTATTTGCCTTTGGTTAGAATCGTTGCCGGCCGGTTGGGGATAAGCCTTCCCGCTTACGTCGATCGCGATGATTTTCTCAGCACAGGCTTTATCGGCCTTTTGCAAGCCATTGAGCGTTATGACGCGGAGCGGGGCGTAAAGTTTGAGACATACGCCACGGTCAGGATCAGAGGGGCAATTTTGGACGCTTTGCGCGTACAAGACTGGATACCGGCCTCTGTCCGCCAGAAAGCCAAACAATACCAAAACGCGCTGCAGACGCTCGAAGGACGGCTGGGGCGTTCCGCGACCGACAAGGAGATAGCCAGGGAGCTGTCCATGTCCGAGGAACAATTGCAAACATTGCTGTCGGAAATTCAAGTTGTTACGGTCATCCCGCTGGAAGAATTTTCCCAAACGGAAGAAAGCGGGCGGGGCGGCGTCGGCAACCTTACCGACGATTTCGAGCGGACGGAGGTAAAAGAGTTGCTGACGCAGGCCATTGAGCGGTTGCCGGGGCGGGAACGCTTGGTAATGTCCCTTTATTATTATGAAGGGCTGACGCTGAAGGAAATAAGCGCGGTGATGACACTGTCGGAAGCCCGAATTTCACAGCTTCATACGAAAGGTATATTCAGGCTGAGAAATGCCCTTACTGACATAAAAGAAGCTCTATTGTGAACGGGAGGGATGTTTGCGTGGCAATTGCTCCGAAAGAAACTATTGACAACGAAACGGGCTGTTTTTCCCTCGAAGTCCGCGGTGAATCCATATATCTGAACGTAACTGAAAAAAACGCGGACAACATGGTAACGGTCAAGGCAGTAAAAGAACTGCTGAAAAAGTTCGACGCGAAAAACATTGACGATGCGGCCATAAACAAAGCGATCTCCGTTACGGGAAACGACGTCATCGTGGCTGGCGTTGACAAGCCGAGCATTGACGTGGTTATCGCCGAAAATGACATGAAAGCGTTTGTATGCATTTCAGGCAGTGCCCAGCATATGAAATTTTCCCGGGAAGACATATTGGATGAACTGAAAAAAAGAGGCATTGTATTTGGCATTGACGAAAAAGCAGCGGAACAGGCGCTCGCCAATCCGGGCAAACAATTCCTCATAGCCGTGGGCAAGGATTCTGTCAACGGGCATGACGCGCAAATAATCTTCAAACAGCAGGTCAACGATGAAAAGGGCAAACCGAAAGCAATCAGCGGCGGCCGCGTCGACTACAAAGATCTTGATTTGTTTACCGCCGTGGCGGAACGAGAGGTAATCGCGGAAAAAATACCCTTCAAAAAAGGCGAAGACGGCAGCACGGTCAAAGGCAGGATTTTAAAAAGCGTTGCAGGCAAAGACCGGAAAATGAACGTGGGCAAGAACATAGCGGTGGAGGGCAACTTGTTTGTTGCCAAAACCGCCGGCCATTTAGTGATAAACAAAGACCGGATGGAAGTTTTGCCGGTGCTTGAAATAAAGAGCGACATAGATTTGTCTACCGGCAATATTACCTTCCCCGGCAACGTATTGATAAAAGGCAACGTGCAGCAAGGTTTTTTTGTAAAAGCGCAGGGCAACGTCCGGATAAACGGCAGCATTTTCGGCGGAACGGTGGAAGGCAAAACAATTGAAGTCAAGCACGGCATACAAAGCGCGAACGATTCTTATGTGAAAGCCGAAGAGTCAATCACCGCCAAATTCGTTGAAAACGCCGTCCTTTACGCCGGCGGCGACATCAAAATAACGGATACGATCCTGCACAGCAAGGTAAGCTCCGGCCGGAAAGTGCTTGTTACAGGCAGCAAAGGGCTGATTGCCGGCGGGCGCGTAACCGCCGGCGAGGAAGTCGATTCAAAAAATATCGGTACGCAAATGGCGCCGCCGACGATAGTGGAAGTGGGGATAAACCCCGCGCTGAAAGAAGAATATGTCCGGCTGAAAGAAAGTTATCGGGAAACGCTAAGCAAACAGGAAAGCATAAAAAAGTCGCTTCTGCTGATCAAGCCTGACGACAGCGCCGTTGTGCCGGAAAGCAGGCAGGAGCTTTATATGAAGATGACCAAAGCGAATTTTTCGCTTTTGGGCAGCATCAACGAAATGAAAGAGCGGCTTGTTGGCATTGAGGAAGATTTTTCCAAACTCAGCATCGGCAAGATAAAATGCAGCGGGTTGGTTTACCCGGGCGTGAAATTAATCATAAACAACGTAGTTTACCCGGTGAGGGACATTCTGCAATTTTCCTTGTTTTATTTGGACGACAACGAAGTGAAATTCGCCCCTTACAATCAATAAAAAATTCCGTCTGTGATTTTGCGCCGCTAAAATCTGCGCAAAGGTCAGCTTATATATCGCGGCACTAGGCAAAATGAAACGCGGGGGTGATGTTATGAGCATACGTCCGGTAGATATGCAGGTTATTTTGCCCCATACCACAGATGTGGGCAAATTCCAGGCAGTACAGAACGACCAGGCGGCGGCCAGCCAGCAACTGTTTGCCGAGAAGCTGCAAAAAGAAGCCATATTGCGCCAGGAGCAAGTGCAAGAAACTCAGCGCGGCGAGTTTAGCAAGGTAAACCGGGACAAAGAAAAAGAACAAAAAGAAGGCAAAAAAAAGAAAAACTCTTTAAAGTCGCCCGAGCGAGCGCCGACGGACAAAGACAACGAAGCGCCGGACGGCGGGGGAAAAAAAGCTAAAGTAAGCTTGGATCCGCTGGTCGGCAAGAATCTGGATATAATTTCATAAGGAAGTGTTTAAACTGTATTCAGGCGTGATAACTGTCCTCGTGTTATTGTCGCTTTTGTTCTTTTTGGTGTGCAAGCGCCGCATGCTTTCACGCCTGTTTTCGCTTGATTTTGAAGAGCAGGTGAGAACGTTTGAGAAAAAAATCGAAGCGACGGCCAATGACGCCGTCGACAGGATATCCGGCGCCAGCGGCGACTTGGCGCAGCTTCTGGCGCAGGCGGAAGAGGCAATCGACGAATTAAAGATCAGAAACAAGATAGCGGAAGAAAAATTATACAAAATAGCGATGAGCGAACTGGGAAAAAATGCCGCCGACAAAGAAACGGAGCGGACGGAAACGAAAATGGCCGGGCAGCCTTCTTTTGCCGAACATCTTATCAAGGCGAACTATAAAACGGCGCTGCATCTTGACGACGAACTTGACGCAACAAACCAAAGGCCGCGCAAAAACCACGACAGAATGTCCACGCCGCCCGCCGCAAAAGCATCTTTCGCCGCGCGGACGCCAGATGAAAACGGGGCGCCGCCGACAGAAAGGGAAAGCAGTATAAAGGGCATTGCCCAAAATGGCGCGCCGGACTTTGATATGGCCGGCGCGGAGCCGAAATTCCGGCGCAAACAAATATTGCGCTTGGCGGCCAGCGGCTATGACGACGTAGACATTGCCAAAGCCTTGCGCCTCGGCGTCGGCGAAGTTATGCTGACGCGCAAGCTTGGCGTTAAATGATACTGATTTTTATGAACATCCGGCCATTGACCTTGCGGCGCTGACGGCTTGAAAAATACCCGCGCCCGGCCCCAAGGCTTTTGCCGGGACCGGGCGCTTTTCGCTGGCCTATGGTTATTGTATGTGCTTTAGCCTGCTTTCTTCTTCTTCTATTTTGGCGTCGTTGAACCTCGGTATGGTGCTGAGATAACCGGTTATCCTGCGCACGCGCACAACCGAAGCGTAATGCGGCTCAAGCTTGACGTCGTCGCCGTCTATCCCTATCTCCATCTCAACCAAGCGCTGAGCGGGTTTTAAATCAAGCTGATCCCGGACGTAGCCTTGCGCCTCCTGCATAGGCATTTCATCAGGGCACTTTACCACAACGTCATTAAACACAAACTGCATCTTACTATTCCTCCCCCAAATGGCGATCCGCAAGTTGTTAAGCGGAACAATTTCTACGATACACATTATATAGTATATTTTTCGTTTTCGCAATACCATATAATGTGTTTTATGAATATTTTTATCAAGGAAAACCTGCTAGCCGCTTGCCGGCCGCGGCGGACGTTTTCCGTTGCGGCAAGGACGGGCGCGCGCGGAAGGGCATAGAAGCTTCAGCCCAAATAGTCCTTGAAATATTTGTAATCCTTCATGCCCAAGCTGATCAATTCCCCGTCTTCGGACTGCAAGATCATATCGTCATTTGCTTGCTGCCCGATAAATATGATTTTGGCGCGCCGGCCGTCGTCGGTTATTACCTGCCGCCCGATCAGCGTGTTTTTGATTTTGGCGAGCATCGGCAGGCAGATTTTGGAATCAAGCCTTATATACATTTCTTCTTCAAATATTTCAATGACGCTGAAAGGGGAACGGGCTTTCTGGTATACCCTGTTGCTGGTTACGGCGTCATAGGTATCGGTAACCGCCACTATTTTGGCGAAGTCGCTTATTGCATCCTCTTTCAGGCCGGAAGGGTAGCCTGTGCCGTCAAATTTTTCATGATGCTGTAGAGCCGCCAGTTTTATTTCATCCGGAAGGCTGTGTATGTCTTTGAGCATCTCATAGCCGTACACCGTATGCATTCTCATTACCGACATTTCCGCGGCGGTCAGTTTGCCCGGTTTGTTCAGCACTTCCAGAGGTATTTGCGATTTGCCGACATCGTGCAATATGCCTGCCAGCACCAAGGAAAAAAGCGTCTCTTCGTCGTATTTGAGCCATTTGCCCAAAGCGCCGCAAAGTACGCCGACGTTGACCGAATGATGGTAGGTGTATTCGTCGTGGCTGTTGAGGTTTTTCAAAGACTGCAAAACAAAGTCCTGGGACAGCAGATTGCTGACCGTATAGCTGGCAAGCTCGACAATGTCGTTCATCGGGACCTGTTTGGTTTCCCTTGACGCGGTAAAGACATCTTTGACCTTGTTGACGGTTTCTTCATAAGTTTGCCGCACTGCCCGCTCCCACAAAGAAAGCGGCCTTTTGGAATTTTCCTTTTCCACCTGGACAGTCAAAATCTCGGCGTGCGTCTTCAATTGCTCGATCATTTTTGCCGTTACTATGGATTTTTCGTTGACCAAGATTATGCCGCGCAGCATAATTGGCGCGGCAAGGCGCATCCCCGGTTGCAATTCGTCTACCCATATTCGTCTGTCTGCCAAAACGCACACCCCTCGCAAATCAAGTTGGCTTTAAAGCAATAAAACAATCCAATCTGACAGGCCGCCGCTGGCAGGGCATCTTGTCAGGTTAAAACAAATAAAATATAATATTAATATATTTCATAAGGCAAAAAAACACAAGTGCGCGGGAGAAAATATGCCGCAACAACGAAACGTCGCTTGCCTGGGGCCAAAGGGCAGCCACAGCGAGGCCGCCGCCAGGTACTTGTTTCCCAAAGAAAACATACGGCTTTACCATGCCATTGCCGGGGCCATTGACGCCGTTTGCGCAAAAGAGGCGGAACTTTGCGTTGTGCCGATCGAAAATTCCTTGGAAGGCTCAATCAACATTACCTTGGACAGACTGTCGGGCGAAAGCGGTTTTTGTATTGCGCGGGAGCTGGTCTGGCGCATCCGCCATCATCTCGCGGCGCGCAGCGGCAGCGCGTCCGTCGGCGTTATCATGTCCCACCCGCAGGCTTTGGCCCAGTGCCGGGAAAACTTGAGGAAATTTTATCCCGGCGTCCCCCTGAGGGAAACCGGCAGCACTTCGGAAGCGGCGGCGCTGGCCGCCGGGGACGATCGCGTTGCCGCGATAAGTTCCGCGGAGGCGGCGCAAATATACAATCTCAGCATAAGGCGGGAAGACATGCAGGACAACGCCGTAAATTACACGCGTTTCGTCGTGCTTCGGCCCACGCCTTTTGCCGCGCCGGAAGAAAACGCCGTCAAGACCTCCATTGCCTGTGAGTTGGACGGGAGCAAGTCGGGCGTGCTTTGCGGACTGTTGCAGAGCTTTGCCGCCAGAAAGATAAACCTCGTGCGCATAGAGTCGCGCCCGGCGCGCACGGCGCTCGGCCGCTATATATTTTTTCTCGACTTGGAAGGCGGCGCTTTTTCGCCTGGCGTTGAAGAGGCGCTGAACGAGGTCAAGGGAAATACCCTTTGGTTTAAAATATTGGGCAGTTATCCGGTTTTATGCTGCCCTCAGATTTAGGCATGACTAAGCTTTTCGGGACAATTCGCCGTATTGCGCGGCGCAAAACGCAGGCGAACCCGAGGATCGGCGAGGCTTTGGAGCAAAGCGGGGCGGTAAATTGGCCGCAAATACAGCGGGGTTTTAAGCACGGAGAATCCGATTCCCCGTAGCTTCGCGGCATAATTGGGCGGAGCGGGTGAGTTGCCCCGCAGTTATCTGTGCGCTCAGATAAACGATTTTACGACCGATTGCTCGTTAAATATGCGCAAGATGGCATCCCCAAACAAAGCGGCCACTTTGACTACTTTGATTTTGGGGCTTTGTTTTTCTTTGGGC
>JAISLQ010000069.1 GCA_031290885.1 Acidaminococcales bacterium | reverse complement strand
GTGGAGAGGCCGGCCCCGGAACGGGAAAAACTTTCCGCCATTCTCCAAAGCGCCCTTTGTGGCGTGGAGAGGCCGGCCACGGAACGGGAAAAACTTTCCGCCATTCTCCAAAGTGCCCTCTGCGGCGTGGAGAGGCTGGCCACGGAACGGGAAAAACTTTCCACATAATATAAAAACCTGGAAAGGAAGTAGAAACCAAAATGGGAACCATTGGCGAAATAGAAGATAGGCTCAAAACCGTTTGCGCCGAACTGGACGGAATTTTGCGCGATTTGCAGGACATGAAGCCAAAACCGGCCAACGAGCAGGCGCAAATGTACGACCGCATAAAAAAGGTGGCGGCCAACAAGCCTATTTGCAACCGGCAGTTGGCGCAAACGGACGGCAAAACGCGGACGCTTTATTTTAAATGTCTGGCCGCGCTGGCCTTTTCATGTGACGCAAGTCCGGCGGAACCCCAACTGGAATTTTTGGCCCGCCTTGCGGCGGGTTCCGATTACGCGCCCGGACTGGACGGCATTTTGGAAATGGGCGCGAACATAACGCCTTTCGACAGCGCCTCTTTGACCGACGGCCTGCCTGATATCCAAGAGGACAATTTGCGCTGCTCGCTTTTGCTGGAAGCGATTTACCTTGCCAACTTGCCGGGCGCCGCTTCCAAGGAAGCCCTGTCTTATATAGCCGACTTGGCCCAACTGCTTGGCTGCGCAGAGGATGACCTGCTGGTCGTGGCGAGCTTGGCCAAGGCCGTTTTGCAAGATGACTACGCCGCCTTTGAAGGCATACCTTGTCAGCGCGCCTATGGCGGGCTGGCCCATCTCTTGCCGGGCGGCTGGCTGGAGCGGGGGCGCCGGAAAATTGAAATTGCATCCATTGAAGAGCTATTGGCACTCAGTAATAAAAAGGATGTTTTTTATTATAAAATATGTAAGGAAATTAAAACAAAAATTTTCCCGATAAAGAGAGGCTGGTTGCGGCAGGAGATTGAAGGAAAAACCGCGCTGGCGCAAACGGATTTTTGTACAAAAGGGGAGAGCCTATTCTGTGGCTACGAATCATACGCATATAGATACGGCAAAAAAGCCGAAATATTCAAAGCGGAAAAAGGTTGCTGGTGTGTCTTGTGCGCAATTCAAGATTCTTATGTTAATACGATTTTTACGGCTACGCCTTTTGACAGGGAGGATGACTTTTTCCAATGGGTAACGCAAGTTGTTTTAAAGTTAGATTACTAAGACAAAATTTATTTAAAGGAGAATTTTTATGGCAATATTCAGCATGACTTTGCAAGACAAAAAAAGGTTTGACGCGTTCACGGAAAAACTTGACCATATCGCCAAGGAAATCGCGCCCGGAGGCAACCGGGAAGAAGTTCGGGCAATAGAAAAACAAAAGGAAAGTTTTGCCGAAACGATCAATGATTTCTACAACAAAGACCGCAAGTTGAATATAGGCATCGTTGGCCAGGTAAAAGCGGGCAAGTCCTCGTTTTTGAACACGCTGCTTTTTGACGGCAAAGAAGTGCTGCCCAAAGCCTCTACGCCCAAGACGGCCACCTTGACCAAGATAGAATACGCAAGCGAAAACTGTATACAAATAGAATATTATTCCCACGACGATTGGCAAAACTTTACAAAGCTCGCGCAATCGGAAGCGGAAGACAGCTACGCCAAAGCCGCCCGCGAGTTGCTGCAGGCGGCGGCCAAGAACGGCTTGTCCATAAGCGAAAAGCTTTCTTCCAGGGAGTCCGTGCCTTTCGTTTCATTTGAGGCTTTGTCCGCGCAACTGAATGACTATGTGGGGGAAAACGGCCGGTATACGCCGGTCGTCAAAGCGGTAACTTTATCCATCGACAAAGAGGAGTTAAAAGAAATTTCCATAGTGGACACACCCGGGCTTAATGACCCGTTTATTTCCAGGACGGAGCGCACGAAAGAATTTATCAAACTTTGCGACGTGGTGTTTTTTCTGAGCCAAACCAGCAGTTTCCTGGACAAAAGCGACTGGGACCTGCTTTCAACGCAATTGCCGGAAGAAGGCGTCAGGAAACTGGTGTTGATTGGCAGCAAGTACGACAGCGGCATACTGGATGTTTTGCGCAAACAGGACAAAAACAGCCCTTTTGCCGCCAAAAAGTCTTTTGCCGACAATATCCCGGCCGCTATGGAGCTTGTATCCCGCAACTTGAAAAAACGGGCCAACGAAAAGGTAGCAGAATTTACGGAAGACCTGCGGCGAAGGCGCGGCGAATACGCGAAAGAAATTATCAAAGCCATAGGGGAATGCCATGAACCCCTTTTTGTTTCCGTGATGGCGCAAAACATGAGCAAGAAAGCCGCGCCGGATTATGACCCGGAAGAACGTAATATTTTTGAGCGTTTAAGCAAGTTCTCCGGCAACATGCGGGAAGATTTGCAAAAGCTTAGCGGCATGGGCAGGGTAGAAGCGGTATTTGCCGGCGCCGTGCGGGAAAAAGAAGATATCCTTATGGGAAAGGCGAAAGGCTTTGTCGGGGCGGCTACGGAAAAACTTGCAAATCAGCTGCAATTTTTTTTGCAAAAAGCAACGCAAAAACAGAAAATTTTAAGCGGCAACGACTTGGAGCAATTGCAGGCGCAACAAGAAAACGTAAAGCAGCAAATCAATAAACTCAAAGCCGATTTGTCGGCCGTTTTCGGCGAACTGAGCAACAACATACAAAAGGAAAAGCTCAACGCTTTGCACGACATACGCGCGGCGGCCGGCGATTATTTCTCCCTTTCCGAGCGAACGGGCAGCAGGGACATAAGGCACAGCTACAAAGTATCCGCATCCAAATGGTATAAGCCTTGGACATGGTGGAGTACAAAAACAGAGTACTACACCACGCAAGAAAACTATTCTTATCTTTCGGTTTCCGACGCTACCGGCAATTTGCGCAAATATGCCATGGACAGCGCCAACCAATTGGAGGATGTATTCCAGGAGGCAATCAACTTCAAAGGGCTAAGGCGCAAGTTGCTGAATGTGGTAGTCGATAATCTCGATATGGGCAACGAAAAATATGATTCGTCTTTTTTGCGCGTTATAGTTGAGGAGGCCATCGGCAGTATTGAGCTGCCTGTTTTTAAGATTGACCCCTCCGCCTTTATCGGCAAAATAGGCGCGAATTTCAGCGGCGAAATCACGTCCTACGCAGAAAAGGAAAAGTTAAAGAAAGACTTGCAGCAAGTAATCGGCGACCTTTTTGATGAGATGGCCAACCTTCTGGAGCATGGCGCCGCCGATTTTAGCGGCAAAATGGACAGCATAAAAGAGCGGCTGTTTGCAAAACTGACAGAAGACACGGCAAAAGAATTTGAAGAGCTTGTCCAATTGTCAAAAGCAAAGGAACAGGAAATCGCCAAACTTGGCGGTTATATAAAAACACTCGAAAAAATATTGTCGGGTATGGAGAGATGAAAATGCCAAACATTGAATTGTATGAAGAAAATAGGCTCAGGGAACTTGACAGGGCGGTCGCCGATGCCGTGAAAATCATCAGCAAAAGCTATCTAAATGACTTGCAGGCCTTGAATGTAGTGCCCCCAAGTTTAGAAATTAAAAATATAGACGCCGCCAATTGTGGCTTTTTTTGCCATTTGCGCAGGATGGTTTACAGCAAAAGAGAGAGTTTCCTTGACAAACTGGCTACTGTCGCCAATGTCGCTTTTTCCACGGACAGCACGATTGCTACCATTATGGACAGCGATGGCGAGTCAATCGACTACTATATAGGCATTGTCGCTAAAAACCGCCTCACTAAAACGAAAACGGACGAATCCTGGCGCGCGTCCGCGAAAGAGGCGTTTTTCGGCGCCATGCAAGGCAATTTTGTCGGTTCCGACATGAAGCGCTTGCAATCGGGCGAGACGGGCGAATTGCTGGCAAAGGTATTTGACAGACGCGTACAATCAATATCATCCATCTCCGGAATCGTCTCTTTGCGCAACAAGGATAGGCAGGATATGAATGCTTATGTCCAGGGAATTGAAAACCTTACGGACGCGATGCGTGGGCAAAAGTATGCCATAGTTATGCTGGCCGACCCCATAAACGGCAACAAACTGCGGAAGATCAGAACCGGCTATACTATGCTGCACACTTATCTGTCCGCTTATTTGCGTTATAGCCTTACTTTGAATGAGACCGCAAGCCTTGCGGTAAGCAAATCTCAATCCGAGAGTTTCCAAAGCGGCATCAACGAGGGCATTGCCCTTGCCCAGTCCTCGGGCACTGCCGGCGCGACGCAAACAGGCTCTGGGAGGGGATTAAACGCAAATGCCAGCATTATTTTCGCGAGCGCAGGCACCAGTTACAACCGCTACAATTCACATACGGTTACGACAAGTTCCGGAAAAACCCAAACAGTGAACCGGAGTTTTAGCAAGACAAGCGGCACGGCCAGCGGAGTTACCGATTCCATTGGCAAGGCTACCGGCCAAAGCCTGCAGCTGAACTATGAAAACAGGCAAGTCAAAGACTTGCTGGACAAGATTGATTTGCAACTGAAGCGCCTGGATAAATGCGAGAGCTTTGGAACTTTTGAGTGCGCGACTTATGTCGTCGCCGCAGAAAAAGAAACGGCGTTTTCCGTGGCCAGCAATTATAACGCTTTGATGCGCGGCGAAGATTCTTTTGCGCAGTCTTCCCACATAAATATCTGGGACAGCAGTCTGAACGATGAAAGGATGCCGCAGTTACTGCAATATATATGCGCCTTTTCACACCCGAAATTTTATCTTTACGACAATAAAAAAGTATCAGTAAGCCCAGCGACTTTGCTCAGCGGGCAAGAAATAGCCATACAATTCGGCTTGCCCAAAAAATCGGTCAGCGGCCTGACAGTATTGGAAATGGCGCCTTTTGGGCGCAACGTCACGGTTTTGAAAGACGAAAAAAACATGCGGCTCGGCAGTTTGCTACATATGGGAAAGGAAGAGAAAAAACCTGTAGACTTAAACGCCGACAGCCTCACCATGCACACCTTCGTTACCGGCTCCACCGGCTCGGGCAAAAGCAACACTATCTGCACGATGCTCGGGCGGCTCGGCGCGGACGTGAAGTTCTTAGTCATAGAGCCCGCCAAGGGCGAATACAAGAATGTTTTCGGCGGCAGGGGCGATGTCGGCGTCTACGGCACGCACCCGCAAAAAGCGCCCCTTCTAAAACTCAATCCCTTCTCTTTCCAGGAGGACGTGCATGTCCTGGAGCACATCGACAGGTTCGTGGAGATATTCAACGCCTGCTGGCCCATGTACGCCGCCATGCCCGCCATCTTGAAAGATGCCGTGGAACAGGCTTACCAGGAAAACGGCTGGAGCCTGAAAAGCTCCCTTTGCGCGCCGCGCCGGTTCCCGGACTTCAACGACATTATGGCCATTTTGCCTAGGATAATCAGGGAATCCAGCTATTCCAACGATACCAAGGGGGATTACACGGGCGCTTTGGTCACGCGCATCAAATCCTTGACCAACGGCATCAACGGGCAGATTTTTTGTTCCCGCGACGAAATCCCCAACGAGGAACTCTTTGACCGAAACGCGCTAATTGACCTCAGCCGGGTAGGATCTTCGGAGACCAAGTCACTGCTCATGGGCATACTGGTTTTGAAGTTGCAGGAATACCGCATGTCCTCCGGCCTTGTCAACTCCCCCCTCCGCCATGTAACCGTCCTGGAGGAGGCGCACAACCTTTTGCGCCGCACGTCCGGCGAGCAAAGCCAAGAGAGCGCCAATCTCCAAGGCAAGGCCGTGGAAATGCTGGCCAACGCCATAGCGGAGATGAGGACTTACGGGGAGGGATTTATCATCGCCGACCAGTCCCCCGGCTTGCTGGATATGTCCGTCATCCGCAACACCAATACCAAAATCATCCTGCGTTTGCCGGACGAGTCGGACAGGATGCTGGTAGGCAGGGCCGCCGGACTGAACGACGATCAGATCGCGGAGCTGGCACGTTTGAAAAGGGGCGTGGCCGCCGTCGCGCAGAACGGCTGGCTGGAGCCGGTTCTTTGCCAAGTTGACGAATACACGGAAAGCGCGGCTTTCCAATACAAACCGGATGAGAGCAAAACTACTTACATAGAAAAGTATTGCCGCTACATGCTTGGCCTGGAGCGTTCCCTGGAGCTTTCCCAGGAAGGGGCGGACAGCGTGCGCCAATGGATCGGCCGGCTGAACGTGGGCGGCAATGAAAAACGCCACCTGCTATGTACCTTGGAGCGCGTAAAACCGCTGGCGAAAACCTTGCCGCCGCTCTTTTACAATGTCTTTGACGGCAAAAGGCTGGCATACGCGATAGGCGGAACAGACGACGGACAGCCGGCGGATAGGCGCGTGGAAGAATACATCGCCGATTTGTACGGATTTCAAGACAGCGAACTTTTGCGAAAAATCAAAGAAATCCTCTTGGACGCCATAAAGGCGGAACTGGCCAAAGAATCGCAGGAATCTCCCTTGCTCGGCAAAATAGAAAAATTGCGCGGGGCGGCGAAAGGGGGCATAGCATGAACATCGGCAAGCTGGAAGGCGGGGAAATCAATCCCCGCGCGGAAAACGGCGCGCAGGATGTAAAATTGCCGGAACAGGCCGGCGGGTACAAGGATTTGAACAACCTGCCGGATGAGGCGGAAGTTCCCCTTAGACAGGGATCTTCTTATAAGGGGCTGGAATCCGACGACCCGTCCGCCCAAGGCAAAGACCGCCATCACGTGCCGGCAAAATCCGCCTACCGAGACAGCGGCCTCGACAGCGACGATGGGCCGTGCATCCGCATGGAGAGGATAGATCACAGGCAAACGGCCAGCTATGGCGTCTCTGACGAGGCCAAGGAATATAGGGCCGCGCAGTCGCAACTGATTGCGCAGGGCAAATTCAGGGAAGCGCAGCAAATGGACATCGACGACATCAGAATGAAGTTCGGCAAAAAATATGATGGCGCCATAGCGGAAATGCTGGAATATACTGACCAGTTGGAACAGGAGGGGAGAATATGAAGGTTTACGAATTTGTGCCGCATAAGCAAGTGGGCGTTTTGCGCTTTGGCGCGGACAGGCAGTCGGTTCGGCGGGAGGCCGGCCAGTACAAGGAATTTCGCAAGACGAAATTCAGCGAGAACACAACCGATGATTTCGATTCTTTTTTCCATGCCTATTATGACAAGGACGACCGGCTGTGCGGCGTGGAGATTTTTGACGGGGCGCAGCTGCTTTATGAAGGAACAGTCATCTCTTGGGAAGATTATGCCGCTTTTGCCAAGCAGATACAGAAGATTGACCCTGCGGCGGGGCTGGACGGCGAGGTTTTCCGTTCCGAGGCGCTGGGGCTGCGCGCGTACGTGCCGCACGATGCGGTAGAGACGGTTTTTTTGACCGCGGGCAAGGTGTAGGGGACGCGCCTTAAAACATTTCCGTTCTCAAAACGTGTCGCTTTGCGGCCGTCGGGTTTTATGCCCAATCTTGTCCGCCGGGGATGCCGCGGGATGCGCGAGGCGAAGGAAATCAAGGCAAATGAAATCCCCGGGCAAAAAGCAAAACCTTCAAGGCGGGCGGGAAAAGTTCGCGCCGCAGGAACGCCTGAATATACAGCAAAAGCTGGAAAACAAAATAACGGCGATGGAATGCCGTCCTGAAAGGAAAATGTTTTTATGCCGCTGCTCATACCGCAAGTTCCCCAAAACTTTAACGGCAGCTGGGGCGAAAGCCAGGCCTTCGAGGCTCTTTGCGCCTTGGATGGCGAACACGCCGTTTTTCATTCTTTTTCTTGGCTCCGCGAGAAAGGCCAGCCGGGAGAAGCGGATTTCGTGGTGGCGCACCCGGGGAAAGGCATATTGGTCATAGAAGTAAAGTCCGGCGGCATAGAATACAAGCGGGGCGAATGGCTGCAAATCAACACCAAGACTGGCTACAAAAAGCGCATCGCCCCTTTCGTCCAAGCCGCCAGGAGCAAATACGCCATCTTGGAAAGGTTAAAGTCCTTCCTCTCTCCCCCGGACACGCCTATGGTCGGGCACGCCGTCTGGTTTCCCTCCGTCAGCTTGTCCGGAATAGCCGCCCTGCCGCCCGAAGCCGACAAAGAGATAACTTTGGACGGGGCAGATCTTTCGCAGCCCCTGAAAGCCATCAACAGGGCTTTTGCCTACTGGGAAAGAGCCGCCAGGTTCAAAGCCAGGCTGAACAAGGCCCAGTTCGGCAAGGTTCTTGACGTCCTCTGCCCGCACTTTTGCGTCACCCTCAAGCTTGGCGACGAAGTAGCGGCAGCCGAGCGTCAATACATCCGCCTGACCGAGCAGCAGTTCGCCATCCTGCAGTTGCTCGCGGAGCAAAAGGCCGCCGCAATCAGCGGCCTGGCCGGTACCGGCAAAACCATGCTGGCCGTGGAAAAAGCCAAAGCGCTCGCCGAGCAGGGGCGGGAAGTCCTGCTGCTTTGCTTTAACAACTTCCTGCGCGATTTTTTGAAAGCAAATTGTGCCCCGCATAGCATCTCCTGTCACAACGTACATTCTTTGGCTTATGAGCTGCTGGGCAAGCCGGAACTTTCTTTCGATGCAATTCTGGCGGAGTTTAAGGCCTTTTTGGCGGGGGAATGTAATGGCTGGCCGTATCAGGATGTCATCGTGGACGAGGGGCAGGACATTGACGACGATATCCTTTGCCGCCTGGCAAAACTGTGCAAGAGCCGGGACGGCTCTTTTTACGTTTTTTACGACAAAAACCAGTTTGTCGGGAAAAACAAACTTTCTTCTTGGCTGGACAGCGCCGAGTGCCGGCTCGTCCTCAGCAAGAATTGCCGCAACACCATGGAAATATCTTCCACGGCCTACGGCATCATCGGCGCGGCCGCCGAGCCGAGCAAAATAAGCGGCATCAGGCCGCGCGTAAAGTTTTATTCCACGGAGAAGGAGCTATTGGACATAACGGAAAAATTCGTGCAATACGCGGTGAAGGAGCAAATACCAGTAAACGAGATTGCCATCCTGACGGCTCAGACGCTGGAAAAGTCCCGGTTTACGGCGCGGGAGGCAGCCGGGTTGGAAATAACCAACAACTTTGGCGAAAAAGGCAAACTGCTCTTTACGACAATAAGAAAGTTCAAGGGGCTGGAGGCCGACGCCGTGCTGCTTCTCGACTGTTCCCTGCGGGACATGGCGGAGGAGGGGGCAAAGCGGCTGCTTTATTCCGGCGCGTCCCGAGCGAAATACATCCTGCGCATAGCGGTGCGGGAAGACCTGCCGGAGGCGGAGCATGAGGAATACATGAATAAAATCCTGGGCGGCAGGGATTTGCCCAAAAGCAGGGAAGGGCTGGCCAGGCTCTTTAATGCCAGCTTTTGAAGCCGCCCGGGGCGGCTATCCGGCAACATGCCGATTTTTTTGCCAAAGGACATTTCCTGTCCAAGCGCGCCGGTATAATAAAAGCGGAAACATTGAACGAGGGGTGAAAATAATGGAAAGAGCGTAAGGAAAAAGGTTGAATTAAAAATCCAATACTTAAGTAAACAAGGAGAGGCAATACGATGGACAAAGACTTGAAATTCCTGCAAACTTGGACAAACGATGAGTTGGACCCGCTGGTCAACATTATCACAGATACCTTCAGCAATTTTTTGGCAATATCCGATAGATACAAAGAATACTACCCTGACCACCAAAAATACCTGCTCGAAATCGAAAAGGAATTTCTGGCATACGGCGGGAATACCTTCACCAATTTTTTTGGAAATCCGACCTACCGGGATATATTGGAAAAAGTGTGCAAGGAGCTTGACGTGGCGCACAACCCAAACGATCCTGACGTTTGGGGGATGGAACGAAATCTGCTGGAAAAAGTGACAGGGCAAGATTGGGAAGAAACATCTGATGCACAGAAGGAAGATTTTCTGGAAGAATTCGATGCAAAAAGCATTTGGGGCACAAATGGAGGCATGCTTGGCAACGCGGCAAAAAAAGGGCTGATATATACAGGACTAAGGCTTCTAGTAGGTTCTTTGATCAGCGCGGCTTGGCTGGCGCATAGCATAGCGGGGCCCGCTTTCCGTGTAATAGTGCCCTGCGTGGTATATATTGCCCTTATGCGCGATAAAAAAGCGAGAATGGGAGAGCTTTCGTAATAAGTCATGAATAATATTGAAGATTATTTTAAAAAACAAATTCGTTTGGAACAGGCACAGCAAAAAACATCCGGCTTTGTTTAAAAATATTTACTTAAATGAATCGGTAGCCTGCCTGAAAGTTATGCAAAATAAAGAAAGGAGTGTTTTTCATGGGGCTTTGGAAAAAGGCGAAAGGGTTGGGCAAAATAGTTTACGGCGCAACGGAGTTATGTGGAAACCCGTTCAATCTTTTTTGTGGGCCTCGTTTTTGCAGAAAATGCGGGAAGCCGCCTGACCCATTGCGGTCAAGCTCGGGCTGGCTTTGGCTTGAGTTTATCGACGTTTGCCCTTCCATCGTGCCGAAACAACGCATATATAGGTCGTCCCGCCTATGCAATAAATGCGCGGCCGAGATGGTCAAAAGAGGCTGTTGTGAACTGACACAATGACAACGCTCCCCCGGCCGAAACCTTGCCCATGTTTAAGCCGGGGGAGCGGCTATTGCCCGCGCGGGCAGGAAAGGGCAATATGGCGGCGGGAGCTTGAACGGGACGTCTTGCAAAAAAACTTCGTTCAGTATTTCATGATATTTTGAAAAACCGTCCTTTGGGCGGTAGCGTTGGCATAGGCGTGGGCCGCGTCCCCCCGGAATTTGATGGAAGATCCCTCTTTCAAGACGAAAGGGGCTTTTTCTATTTCCAGCAAAAGTTCCCCTTCCGTAACCACGATGCTTTCTTCCAGCACGTTGGGATGGGTGGGGGAAATGTACCGGCAGCCCGGCTCCAGGACGATATAAAAATAATCGAACCCTGTCACGGGGTCAAAAGGGAAAATGTTGTAAAGCGCCATTTTTTTGCCGGCCTCATAAAAAGGGCGTATCTCCGAGAGGTCGGTTACCCGGTACTCTTGCGCCGTTTTGCTGAGCAGGCGGGAGAAGGTTATCCTAAGCCCGGAGGAAACTTTCCACAAGGTGGAAACCGTCGGGCTGGACTCGCCCCTTTCTATCTGGCCGAGCATGGCCTTGCTGACGCCCGTTTTTTTGGCCGCGTCTTCCAGGCTGAGTTTCAGGTCTTTGCGTACTTTACGGATAACTTCGCCGACGTTGGCCGGAACTTCCCGCAAAAAATCCACCTTCCTTTGCTTTGCCGGGCGCGCTCCCCGCCGCCCGGCTTTTGGCAGGCAAACGGCCGCCTCCTGTCTTTTGGGCAAAAGGCGGGAAGCGGCCGTTCGACAAACGCGCCTTGTTACCGGGCGCGGCCGGCCGGTTCTTTCGTCCGCAGATAAACATCCATGGCCCGGGCGGCGCCGCGCCCTTCGGCAATCGCCCATACTACCAGGCTTTGCCCGCGCCGGGCGTCGCCGGCGGCAAAAATGCCGGGCGAGCCGGTTTGGTAAGCGCCGTCAACTACGGCAATGCCGCCGCCCGGATTCTTCGCCAGTTCAAATTCGTCGAGCAGGCGCTGCTCCACGCCGACAAACCCCAAAGCGAGCAAAACTAATTGCGCCGGTATTTTTCTTTGCGTATTGGCGATTTCCACCGGTTCCGCGCGCCCGTTTTTGTTTTGCCAGTCCACTTGGCAGATTTGCATTTCCGACACCGCGCCGGAGGGTCCGACAAAACTTTTCGTAAGCACGCAATATTCACGCGGGTCGCCGCCGCAAACCGCTATCGCTTCTTCCTGCCCGTAATCGGTTTTGAATACGCGGGGAAACAGCGGCCAAGGGTTATTGGCCGCCCGCGAATGTGGCAGGCAGGGCATGATTTCAATCTGCCGCACGCTTTTGCAGCCTTGCCGCAAAGCGCTCGCCACGCAGTCCGTGCCCGTGTCGCCCCCGCCGATGACCACCACGTCCTTGCCGCGCGCCGTTATTGCTTCGCCGCCCGGCAAGTTGCCTTCCAGCAGCCCTTTGGTAATGCCCGCCAGATAGTCTTTGGCAAAATATATGCCCTTAAGCTCCCGGCCGGGTACGGGCAAATCACGCGCGACCGTGCTGCCGGCGCAGATAGCTATGGCGCCGAACTTTGCCAGCATCGCCCGCGCGGGGACGCTGCGCCCGACTTCGCTGCTTAGTTCAAATTTGACGCCCGCTTCGGCCAAAAGGCGCAGACGGCGCTCCACTATGCCCTTGGGCAGCTTCATGTTGGGTATGCCGTACATCAAGAGGCCGCCGGCGCGATCGTCGCGTTCAAAAACGGTAACGTCGTGCCCGGCCTTGTTCAGTTCGTCCGCGCAGGCGAGGCCGGCCGGGCCGCTGCCGACCACGGCGGCTTTTAATCCGCTGCGCGCCTTGGCCGGTTGGTTGTCGGCCCAGCCGGCGGCGAAGGCGCTTTCGCTAAGGTACTGTTCCAAGTCGCGGATGCTGACCGGCTCGCCGTTTAGCCCGGCGCAGCAAGCGCCCTCACAGGGGGCGGGGCAGACGTGGGATGTGAATTCGGGGAAATTGTTCGTCTGGCATAGCCGCTGGTAAGCCAAAAAGTCCAGCCCCTGATAGATAAGCTCGTTACATTCCGGCATAAGGTTGTGCAGGGGGCAGCCGGAAAGCGCGTTCGCCATCCACACGCCGCCGTGGCAGAAAGGTATGCTGCAATCCATGCAACGGGCGGCCTGTTCCCGCAGGGCCGTTCTCTCCGGCAAGGCGCTGCTTTTTATCTCGTCCCAGTCGCGCAGGCGCTCCTTCGGTTCCCGGGACGGCAAGCTGCGGCGTCCGTATTCCAAAAACCCTGTCGCTTTACCCATTGGCCTGTACCTCCTCAAAGGCTTTGATGTTGGCTTCCTGTTCGCTAAGGCCCTGCTGTCGGTATTTGGCCAAAACCTGGCTGACCAGTTTGTAGTCTTTGGGTATGACTTTGACGAATTTGGCGGCGTAAACGCTCCAGTTGTCCAAAACGTCCCGCGCTGCGGCGCTGCCGGTATATTGCAGGTGTTTGCCGATCATCTTCTGCACCAGCAGGCTGTCGGCGGCATCTTTGAGCGGTTCCAGGAGCACGATTTCCTTGTTGCAATAACTGGCGAAAGTGCCGGCCTTGTCCAGGACGTAGGCGACGCCGCCGCTCATGCCGGCGGCGAAATTGCGCCCGGTCCGCCCTAAAATAACCACCGCGCCGCCGGTCATATATTCGCAGCCGTGATCGCCGATGCCTTCGACTACGGCGTTGACGCCGCTGTTTCTTATGCAGAAGCGCTCGCCGGCAATGCCGGAAACGTAGGCGCAGCCGCCGGTCGCGCCGTAAAAGGCGACGTTGCCGACAATGATGTTTTCGCTGGCTTTAAAGTTCGCGCCGGCGGGCGGATAGATGATAAGTTTGCCGCCGGAGAGCCCTTTCCCGAAGTGGTCGTTGGCATCCCCTTCCAGCCTCAAAGTCGCGCCGCGCGGCAAAAAAGCGCCGAAGCTTTGCCCGGCCGATCCTTTGAAGCGCAGGTCGATGGTGTCCTCCGGCAAACCCTGCGCGCCGTACAGCCGCGTTATCTCGCTGCCCAAAATGGTCCCGACGACGCGGTCGGTATTTTTGATGGGCAAGGCCACGGATATGGGTTTGCCGGTGGCCAGGGCGGTTTTGCAGATAGGCAGCAACTCGCGCCAATCCAAAGATTTTTCCAGATGGTGGTCTTGTTTTGCCGTGCAGATGCGCGCGGCGCCCGGTTCGGTTTCCGGTTTGTAAAGAAGCGGCGAAAGGTCGACGTTTTTGTTTTTCCAGTGCCTCTCCTCTTTGGGCAAGAGCACTTCGGTGCGCCCCACCATTTCGTCCATGCTGCGAAAGCCGAGGCTGGCCATATATTCGCGCGCTTCCTGCGCGACAAAGCGCATGAAATTGATGACGTATTCCGGCTTGCCCTGAAACTTCGCGCGCAGGGCGGGATCTTGCGTGGCGACGCCCATCGGGCAGGTGTTGAGGTTGCAGACCCGCATCATGATGCAGCCTAAGGCAATCAGCGGCCCGGTGCCAAAGCCGAATTCTTCCGCGCCCAGGAGGGCGGCGATGACGACGTCGCGGCCGGTGAGCAGTTTGCCGTCCGTTTCCAATATCACGCGGTTGCGCAGATTGTTCAGCATCAGCGTTTGGTGCGTTTCCGCAAGGCCAAGCTCCCACGGCAGGCCCGCGTGGTTTATGCTGGTGCGCGGCGAGGCGCCCGTGCCGCCGTCGTAGCCGGAGATGAGCACGACGTCCGCCCCCGCTTTGACCACCCCGGCGGCAATCGTCCCCACGCCGATTTCCGATACCAACTTTACGCTTATCCGGGCGCGCGGGTTGGAATTTTTCAAGTCGTGGATAAGCTGTGCCAAGTCTTCAATGGAATAAATGTCATGGTGGGGCGGCGGCGAAATAAGCCCTATCCCCGCCGTTGTGCCGCGACATTCCGCGATCCAGGGGTAGACCTTGCCGCCCGGCAGCTGCCCGCCTTCTCCCGGCTTGGCTCCCTGGGCGATTTTGATCTGCAGTTCGTCGGCGTTGACCAGATAGTTGCTGGTTACGCCAAAGCGCCCGGACGCCACCTGTTTTATGGCGCTGCGCTTGTTCATGTCGGCGGAGCTTATCTTAAAGCGGCCGGGATGTTCGCCGCCCTCGCCGGTATTTGACTTGCCGCCGATGCGGTTCATGGCCACGGCCAGACATTCGTGCGCTTCCTGGCTCAGCGAGCCGTAGCTCATGCCGCCGGTCTTGAACCGCTTGCAGATGCTTTCGGCAGGTTCCACTTCGTCAATGTCCACCGGCAGGCGCTGCGGCGAAAAGGCCAGCAGGCTGCGCAGGGTCTGCCCGGCAAACTCAGTCCCTGACAGCAAATCGGAAAACTCCTTGAACATGCGGTAGTCGCCGTTATAACAAGCCTGCTGCAAGGTAAAAATCGTCCGCGGGTTGAAAATGTGCTGTTCGCCGCCGTGCCGCCATTGAAAGGCGGAACCGGACGGCAGCGAGGGCGCGGCTCCGTTGAAGGCGGGATGGTGGCGCATGGCCACTTCCTGCGCTATTTCGTCCAGGCCGATGCCTTCTATGCGCGACGGCGTGCCGGTAAAGTATTCGTCTATGACCTGGCCGCTAAGTCCGATGGCTTCAAAAATTTGCGCGCCGCGGTAAGACTGCACGGTGGAAATGCCCATCTTGGACAGTACCTTGGCTATGCCGTGCGTACAGGCGTATATATAGTTTTGCGTCGCCTTTTCAAAATCAATCCCTTTGATCAGGCCGCTTTCGCACATATTCTCGATGCTTTCAAAGGCTAGGTAAGGATTTATGCCGCTGACGCCGTACCCCAAAAGCAAAGATAGGTGATGCACTTCGCGCGGTTCGGCGGACTCGATGATGATGGAGGCCTTCAGCCGCGTCCCGTTGCGGATCAGGTGGTGATGCAGACAGGCGCCGGCCAGCAGCGCCGGAATGGCCGCTTCTTCTTTGTTGATGCCGCGATCGCTTAAAATCAAGATGCATTTGTCTTGGGCGATCAAGGCGTCCGCCGCATCGCACAGGGCGCAGAGGGCTTTGCGCAGGCCATCGCCGCCGCTGCCTACCGGGTAGAGCATGGGGATGGTTTCCGCCTCGAATTTCGGCTGTTTGATGTTTTTTAATTTCGCCAGCTCGATATTGCTCAAAACGGGCGAGGCGGCGAAGATCTGGCGGCAACTGTCCGGCTGCGGGTCGATGAGGTTCTTCTCCGGGCCTATGCCGCTGGAGGTGTCGGTAAACACTTCCTCCCGGATGGCGTCGATGGGCGGGTTGGTTACCTGCGCGAACAGTTGCTTGAAATAGTTGTAAAGCAGCTGCGGCCGCTTTGAAAGGACGGCCAGCGGCGCGTCGTTGCCCATGGCGCCCACCGGGTCGAGGGCTTTGGCGGCCATCGGCTTCAAAAATTTGGTCAGGTCCTCCATGGTGTAGCCGAAAGCCAATTGCCGCCGCAAAAGCGTCTGCGGGTCGGGTTTCGGCAATTCGGCGTTCAACTCGATGTCCTGGAGTTTGATGAGGTTCTCGTCCAGCCACTGTTGATAGGGTTTTTCGGTCGCTATCTGCCGCTTGATTTCGTCATTGCCGATGACCCGGCCGGCAATGGTGTCAACGAGGAGCATCCGCCCCGGCCGCAAACGGTCCTTCTTTATGACGTCGCAGGGGTCGATGTCGATCACGCCGACTTCGGACGCTAAAATGATCGTGCCGTCCCGGGTGATGTAATAACGCGAAGGGCGCAGCCCGTTGCGATCGAGCGCGGCGCAGACGACCCGCCCGTCGGTGAACGCCATGGCGGCCGGGCCGTCCCAGGCTTCGATGAGCGAATCGTGATATTCAAAAAACGCCCTTAGATCAGGGTCTATATGCGGATTTTTGCTCCACGGCTCCGGAATCATCATCATCACGGCGTGCGGTATGCTGCGGCCGGACATGACCAGAAACTCCAGGCAATTGTCAAACATGGCCGAATCGGAACCCGTTTCGTCGATGATCGGCATGATCTCGTCTATCTTGCCGCCCCAGAGGCTGTTGCCGCACATGGTCTGGCGGGCGCGCATCCAGTTGATGTTGCCGCGCAAAGTGTTTATTTCGCCGTTATGCATAAGGTAACGGTAAGGATGGGCGCGTTCCCAACTGGGGAAGGTGTTTGTGCTGAAACGCGAGTGTACCAGCGCCAGGGCGGTTTCTATGGCGCTGTCTTGCAAGTCGGTATAAAAATGGCTCAACTGCTGCGCCGTCAGCATGCCTTTGTAAACTATGGTGCGCGCGGACAGGCTGGCAATGTAAAAATATTTGCCGCCCCGCAGGTTGCCGTACCGTATGCGCTTTTCCGCCTGGCGGCGGATAGAGTATAGTTGGCGCTCCAAAGCGTTGTCGTCAATGTTCAGGCGTTCTAAAACGTCCCGGCCGGCGCCGATGAAAACCTGCGCGATAAAAGGTTGCGACTGGCGCGACTTCTCGCCCAGGACGGCGGCGTTTACCGGCACGGCGCGCCAGCCCAAGACTTTCTGGTTGTTGGCGGTTACAATGCGCTCAAAATGGCGCTGCGTGTTTTCCCTTTCCACCGCGTCCGGCGGCAAAAAGAGAAAGCCCACGGCGTATTCGCCGGCCGGCGGCAGTTCCAAATCAAGTTTGATACATTCCTTGGCGAAAAATTCATGCGGCACTTGGAGCAAAATGCCCGCGCCGTCGCCGGATGTAAGGTCGGCGCCCTGCCCGCCGCGATGGTCCATGTTGTGCAGGACTTCCAATGACTGCCGAAGGATTTTGTTTGACCTTTTCCCTTTAATGTTCGCGACAACGCCTACCCCGCAGGCGTCATGCTCGAACCGGTGATCGTAAAGCCCCCGCTTTATCGGTGAATTCATAGCTTGCCCCCAACCCTTCCGAAGATAGATGCCATCGGCGCGAATGTAAACAAGGAGTGCTTAAATTATAAAGTCGCCGCTGAACAATTGCAAATTGTATACATTATTTTTCGCGCCGGCCGGCCGGCGCCCCAAAATCGGCGCACACGCAAACTAAGGCTCGCCTATCCGTCCGTAGTTTCGGAACAAAGTGAACCTTTTCTCAAAATAAAGCTGGATTTTGCCGACAGGCCCGTTGCGGTGCTTGGCGACAATCAAATCGGTGATGTTTTCGTTGCTGGTTTCCGTATTGTAATAATCCTCCCGGTACAAAAAAGCGACAATGTCGGCATCTTGTTCCAGGGAGCCGGACTCGCGCAGGTCGCTGAGCATGGGGATCTTTGACTGCCGATTCTCCACGCCGCGGCTAAGCTGCGACAAGGCGATCAGCGGCAGGTTCAATTCCTTGGCCAAAGCCTTGAGCGAACGGGATATTTCCGAAATCTCCTGCTGGCGGTTTTCGCTGCCGGCGCGCCCCTGCATAAGCTGCAAGTAATCAATAAGCACAAGCTCTATTTTCTGTTCGCGCTGGAAACGCCGGGCTTTGCCCCTAAGGTCCATGATCGTGAGCCCGGGCGTTTCATCAATGAAAATGTTGCACTTGCTTAAAGTGTCGGCCGCCCTTACCAGCCGGTCAAAATCATCCTGCGCCAGTTCGCCGCTTTTAAGTTTCTGCGAGTCAATCCTGGCCTCCGCGCAGAGCAGCCTTTGCACAAGCTGCTCTTTGGACATTTCCAGGCTGAAAAAGGCAAGCGGCTTTTTTTCGCGCAGCGCGACATGCTGGGCGATATTGAGCGCCAGGGCGGTCTTGCCCATGCTCGGCCGCCCGGCCAATATGACGAGGTCGGCGGGCTGCAGGCCGGCAGTAAGTTTGTCGAAATCAACAAAGCCCGTCGCCGTGCCGGTTATGCCGCCTTTAGCGTCATGGGCCTTCATTATGCGGTCAAAGGCGGCGTGCACTATTTCCCGGATAGGGACAAAGCTATTGCCGAGGCGCGCTTTGCCGACGTTCATTATTTCCTGTTCGGCCGTATCCAAAGTGGCGGCTACGTCGCCGCTTTCTTCATAGCCCATGCCGGCGATTCTCGTCCCCGCCGATACCAACCGCCGCAAAACGGCTTTTTCCGCCACGATCCGCGCGTGAAAGGTTATGTTGGCCGCCGTGGGCACGGTATTGGCCAGATAGGTTATATAAGGTATGCCGCCCACGTCGTCAAGCTTGTTTTCGCGCCGCAGCGCCTCCGGCACCGTTACCAGATCCGCCGCGTCCCCTTTGCCGGACAGATTGAGGATCGCTTGATAGATCGCCTGATGCGCCGGGCGGTAAAAATCCGGCGGCGAGAGCAAATGCTCCACCTTGTCTATGGCCTCTTTTTCCAGGAACATAGCGCCGAGGACGCTTTGTTCCGCCTCTATGTTCTGCGGCGGCAGCCGTTGCTCCTGCATGTCCGCTTTACTCCTCTTCTTGGACGCGCACGGCAAATTCCGCCGCTATATTCGGATGTAGCTTGGCCACGGCCTTATATTCGCCGGTCTTTTTAATCGGCTCCTTCAATTCTATTTTGCGCCGGTCGATATCCAGCCCGGTCTCTTTAACCAGCGCTTCCGCCACGTCCTTGGCGGTAACCGAACCAAAAAGTTTGCCGTTTTCCCCGACTTTTACCTTGACGGTTATTTGTACTTTGCCTAGCTGGCTGCACAGCATAAGTGCCTGATCCTCCTGGGTTTTCGCGCGAAATGCCGCCGCGTCCCTTTGCTGCTTTGCCTGGTTGAGATTGGCCTCCGTGGCGGCCATGGCCAGATTTTTCGGCAAAAGGAAATTGCGGGCGTACCCTTCCGACACATCCACAACGTCGCCGCGTTTGCCCAGCTTTTTGTCATCTTGCCGCAGAATCACCTTCACCGGCCTCACTCTCCTCCATCTGTTTTTTGACTAATTCGACAATCTGCGCCTTCAGGTCGTCAATGCCCACCTTTTTGATCTTGACGCCGGCTACCGTCTGGTGCCCGCCGCCGCCGAGCTCTTCCATGATCAGCTGCACGTTCACCCGGCCAGACGAGCGTGCGCTGACTGTTATTTCCTCGCCCATCTGCCCCAAAGCGAAACTGCTGTTTACGCCCTCTAAGTTGAGCATGCCGTCCGCCACTTGGGCGAGCGCGAGCGAAGAATGGCCTTCCGGCGGCAAAACGCCGGAAGATATGGCGATGCCGCCCTCCAATATCTCCATATTGCCGTATAATTTGGCCCGGCATTTTACCAAGGCGACATCCTCCCTGAAAAGCTGGCGCACCATGTGCGGGTCAGCCCCGGCCGTGCGCAGGACGGCGGCCGCCTCGAAAGTGCGCGCGCCGGTTTGCACGGCGAAATTTTTTGAATCGACCAAAATGCCGGCGTAGAGTATGCTGGCTTCCAAACGGTTAAATTCCACGTTGTCGGCAAAATAGGTAATAAGCTCGGTAACCAATTCGGAAGTGGAAGAGGCCGCCGGTTCCTGATAAATCAAAGCAGCGTCGGAGATAAAGTCCTCCGAACGCCGGTGATGGTCGATGACGACCTTGTTTTTCAGCCGCCGCAAAAGCCCGGGGGCGGCGCAGAGCACCGGACGGTTATGGTCCACGAGGATGAGCAGGGAGTTTTCAACGAATGTTCGCACGGCTTCCTCGTCGGAGATCAGGATGTTTTTATATTCCTCGTAATCTGCCGCCAATTCCCGGAACTTGACAAGGGCAATGCCCTGCTCGCTGTTTATGATGCGCACCGGCTTTTTCACGGTCAGCGCCATTTTCGCGACGCCGATGGCCGCCCCGATCGAATCGAAATCTTCGTTTATATGCCCGGCCACGAAAACCGCATCCGCGTTGGACATAAGTTCCCTGATGACGTGCGCCGCGCTGCGCGCGCCTACCCGGGTATTTTTCTCCTGCGCCATTGTCATGCCGCCAAAGAAAAGAATGTTGCCGTCAAAGGACACGGCCGCCTGATCGCCGCCGCGGCCGAGCGCCATGTCAAGGCAGGAGCGGGCCTTCTCGCTGATGGCGGCGATTTCCCCGTCCGCGCAGGATGCGCCGAGGCTGAAAGTAACCGGCAGCTTGTTGCCCATTTTTATTTCGCGGAAGCGATCGAGTATGTCGAATTTTTTGTTTATGGCCTCTTCCAAAGACTTGCGGTGCATGACAATAAAATACATGTCGTCGCTGTATTGGCGGTAAACGCCTTTTATCTCGTCCACCCAGGCGCCGGCCAATTTGTTTACTTCGGCCTTCAGGTTCTCCCTCTGGCTGTCGCTTAGCCCCTTCAGGACGTTGTTGTAATTGTCAAACTGCAGGTACGCTACCGCCAGGCGGCTGTCGTCAAACTTTTCCTTCATGTTTTCATACTGCGTAACATCGGTCATATAAAATAGCAGCAGGCGGTCGGTCTCGGCTTCGTCCAAAAACTCGCTGCGGTACGCGATGCGGTAATATTTGCCCTCGCGCGCGTAAGGCGTCTCTGCGTTTCCCTGCTCAAATTTTTCCAAGGAAACGCCCGGCAATATATGCTCCACGTCCAGCAGGGCCTGGTCGCAGGGAAACCAGCTTTCGCACGCTTTGTTGCGCCAGCGCAGCCGGCCTTTGCCGTCAAAGGCCGCTACCGCTATGGGCAGCTCCGACAAGGCAAAAAAATCGGCGCGCTCCATGCTGGCGGTCAATTCGGCAATGCGCCGCGCCAGGAAGGATTCTATGCGCCTCTGGCGGTTCTTGGCGTTCCAAAACAGCGCGCCGCAAGCCGCCGCCGCAAGAAAGGCCGCCGCCCGCGGGGCGAAAAAGGCCAAAACGGCGGCCATGACTAAAACAGCGGCGGCAGACGGCAAAACTTCTCGCCAGAGAGAATTTTTTATGAGCATTTTCATACCTCCGGGGCATAGCCGCGCCATTTCAAAAATACCGGCAATGGTCTTGAAATTCGGCGGACGCTGCCGATATTCCCGCGCGAAAACTTTCAAAAGGCAAAAATCCCACAACGCCAAGCGCGCTGCGGGACGATCGCTTAAAGATCCGCTATTCCATGGTGAACGGCAAAAGCGCGATGTTTCTCGCGCGCTTTATCGCCGTGGTAAGTCGGCGCTGGTGTTTGGTGCAACAGCCGGAAATGCGCCGCGGCAATATCTTCCCGCGCTCGGTAATGTAGCGGCGCAAGCGGTTCAAGTCCTTATAGTCGATATGCTCCACTTTATCGGCGCAGAAGTTGCAAACTTTTCTTCTGACCCGTCTGTTTTTATTTTTGTCACGAACCAATTTTTCTACCTCCTTTTTTAAAACGGAACATCGTCGTCAGGGTAAATATCCGGCCCGAAAGCGCCGCCGCCGGAAGGCAGCCCCTCCGCGGCCGGCGCCGCGCCTGCGGCGCTTTGGCCGCCGCGCCATTCCAGAAATTCCACCGACTGCGCCACAACTTCGGTCACATAGCGCTTTTGCCCGGTTTTGTCCTCATAATTGCGTACCTGCATGCGCCCGTCCACCAAAACCTTCTGCCCTTTGGACAAGTTGTTGCCGCATACCTCCGCCAACCGCCCCCAAACGACGATGGGAACGAAGTCCGCTTCTTTCTTCCCGTCCGGCCCGGCGGAAAACCTGTCCACCGCCAAAGTGAAAGTAGCGACATCCTTGTTGCTGGGAGTGACCCTTACAACCGGGTCCCTCGTCAGGCGCCCGACCAATATTACCTTGTTCATGCAACCAACCTCCGCTCAAGCGTCAACTTTGACGATCATATGGCGCAAAATATCGTCGGTTATCTTCAGCACACGGTCAAGCTCGGCCACGACAGCCGCTTCGCCGCTGAAGAAAACGAGGCAATAAAAGCCCTCCCAGAGATCTTTGATCTCATAGGCCAGACGCCTTTTGCCCCAGCGGTCAATTTTGTTGATCGTGCCGCCATTGGCCGTTATGAGACTTTCAAACTTGCCGATGACCGCTTCCGTTTGCTCGTCTTCCAACGGCTTTACAATAAACATGACTTCGTACTCTCTCACGAAATCACCTCCTCTGTGGACATTGGCCCTTATCGCTAAGGGCAGGGGATCGCCATGTAAGTATATCACCAAGGCATCTTTTTGGCAAGGGGGATCGGCGGTTTTGCCGCAAGGTCTATATGCGCGGGCGCGTCAGCAACGAGGAAGGCAGCTTGGGCGAAGCCGAACGCAAGGGCTATGTGCGAGGGCGCGTCGTTTTCGTTCCAATGCCTGCGGATGCAGCCGGCAAAATATAGAGGCAAGCTACGCTCACGGGCGATTTCCCCCTTGTGTTTATCGGCTATTAAGTATATACTGCAATATAGGGCTTGTACTTATTGTAAGTACGGGAGGGTTTTTGTGGGCAAAATCAATTCCGAATACGCGAACAAATTAAACAGCGCCCTCGCGGAAATAACCAAGACGCCCGCGCTTACGGCCGGCATATTGGAGGACGCGGCCAACGTGATCGCGCGCGAGGGCTGTTACGCGCTGAATACGCATCGCATCGGCATATGGCAGGTGGTCGATAGCGGCAGTTGCTTGATGCTCAAAAGCATCGGCAGCTATAACAAAATATCGGACGAACATGTAGTGCAGGACGATTTTCCCTTGGACGAACGGCCGCAATATGTGAAACTGCTCTCGACCAAGCGCCTGATCGTAATCAATGACGCGCTTAATACGGACATATTGCCCAATTTGCAAGAATCGTACGGGCCGGAGATCTGTTCCTTGCTGGATGCTCCTATTCGCATCGGCGGGAAATTGGTGGGCGTGGTTTGCATTGAGCAGGATCGCTGCCCGGAATTTCCCGAAAGGCGCGAATGGTCAATTGAGGAACAAAATTTCGCGTCCTCGCTCGCCGACTTTGTCGCGCTCTCCATGGAAAGCGCCAAGCGGCGCCTGATCATGCGGCGCACCGAAAATTTGATGAGCAATCTGCCCGGCATGGTTTACCAATGCCTGAACGACCCGCCGAATTTTACTTTCATTTTCGTCAGCGAAGGCTGCCGGGAGCTTGTCGGCTATGCGCCCGAAGAACTCTTGGGCAACAACGCGCTGAGATTTTTTGACATGGTGCATCCGGACGATTTGGAATCTTTGGAAAAGCTTAACGCCGAAACACTTTCCCTTGGCCTGCCGCTGGAAACTACCTTTCGCATCATTATGAAGGACGGCAGCGTCAAGTGGATTTGGGAACGCAGCCGGGTGGTGGAAAAAAATCCTGACGGCAGCCCTCGCCTATTGGAAGGGTTTTACACCGACATCACCGAGCAGCGGCGGTTAGAAGCCGCAGAGCTTGCCAATCGGGCGAAATCCGAATTTCTGGCCAACATGAGCCATGAAATCCGCACCCCCATGAACGCCGTCCTCGGCATGGCCGATCTTGCCCTGCGCAGTTTCCCCCATGAAAACGTGCTCACATATTTGGTAAACATAAAAACGGCGGCGACTTCGCTGCTTTCCATTATCAACGACATTCTTGATTTTTCCAAGATGGAGTCCGGCGCGGTCGAACTTTTGCCGGAAAAATACGACGTGCGCTCAATCATCAATGACATTGTCGCCATGATCCACATGCGGATCGGCGACAAGCCGCTTGACTTTATTGTGGACGACGATCCGGAAATGCCGCACGAGATGATCGGCGACATGACCCGTATCAAGCAGATAGCCATCAACCTGCTGACAAACGCCGTAAAGTTCACCCGCGCGGGAAACGTCATTTTTTCCATCGGGGCGGAACCGTCCGGCAAGATCGGGTACTATAAACTGAAAATTGCGGTGCGGGACACCGGCATAGGCATCCGCAAAGAAGACATGCCCGTTTTGTTCAATAATTTTTCGCAGCTTGACACGCGCAAGAACCGCGGCATAGAAGGGACGGGGCTTGGCCTGGCCATATCAAAGAAGCTGGTGGAACTGATGGACGGCGAAATACAAGTGGAAAGCGTATACGGGGAGGGTTCTTGCTTCTCGTTTTATGTCATGCAAAAGATAGAGGACAAAAGCCCGTCCACCATGCTCGCCGGGAGGGACGGCCTGCGCGTGGCCGTCTGGTTTGACAACACGGAAAAGGCGCTCGTCACTTCCCGAAAGATCGGCAAAATGGGGGTAAGCTGCGACATATTGGCCGGTCCGGCCGAAATGGGCAAATATTCGCATGTATTTTTTGATTTTGCCAAATATGACGATTTCGATTTGGGTAAAATATACTGCCCGGACACGCAACTCATTGCGGTCACGCTGCGCGCGCCGGATACGCATGAATTGCCGCCGGGGATAAAACTTGTCACCAGCCCCCTTACCTGCCTCACCATCGCCCAGATCTTGGGCAGCCACGCCGCCGACGCTTTCAGCAAAGGCCTGTCCGAGCTTGAAGATGTTTCTTTGCGGCTTCATGGCACGCGGCTCTTGGTCGTCGACGACAATGACATCAACCTGGTAATCGCGGAAAATGTGCTGATAACGTACGGCGGAACGGTGGATACGGCCAATTCGGGCGCGCAAGCGATAGAACTCGTGCAGAAAAACGATTATGATATTGTGTTCATGGATCACATGATGCCGGAAATAGACGGCGTGGACGCCACAAAAATCATCCGGGCCCTGCCCGGGGAAAAATACCGCAAATTGCCGATAGTGGCGCTGACGGCCAATGTCATGGGCAATGTGCGGGATTTGTTTATGGAAAGCGGCATGAACGATTTTTTGTCAAAGCCGCTTGAAACTCGCGAAATCGAAAAAGTGCTGTGCGAGTGGCTTCCACGCGACAAATGGAGCGTAGATGAACCGGCCGGCGGCTCAAAAATCAAAAAGGATCTCTAATGGCCCTTGCGGATATTGAGGTGAGTTATGGAATTTAAAAAAAACAGCGACGCGGCTTACCCGCTTCATACGGGCGATCTGTTGGGCGCGCTCATGGAGCGGAACCCGGCGGTTGCCTTGCTGGAACCAAGCGGCCTGACGGTAAAGGAAGGCTGCGTGGCGGAGATGGCTTTGCCCATAAAGGAAAAGCATACCAACATATACGGGGCGGTACACGGAGGCGTGTTCGCCAGCGCGCTTGACACGGCGATGGGCTATGCCTGTCATCTGAAAACGCGCGCCAACATTGTTACCTTAAATATAACCACCTCCTTTATCGCCAATTGCGGCAAAGGCGCGCTAATCAACGTAACAGGGCGCCCGGTGCACGCCGGCAGGCGCATCGTAGTGGCCGAGGGCGAGGCGCGCACGCAGGAAGGGGAACTTTTGGCCACGGCGCAGGGTACTTTCTTTGTTTTGGGGGAACACCCCGCGAATGGGATAAAAGCGCCCGATGCCGTAGAGCAAAAGCACATCGGCGCAGAGGGCTGAACGCGCAAAAACTAAGCTTGGCAAGCTTGGCCTGTGCCGGCACAGGCCAAGCAATAAGTTTCGGGGGCTTTGCCGACAAGAAGGAGCGCCCCGGGCGAAGCCGGGCACGCCGCAGGGCAAGACAGCCCTATGCGGCGCAAGGCATGTGCGCAGCCTTTTTGTTATGAAAAAAACATTTTGTTTGGAATATTTTACTTTTCCCCGCCGGACAATTAAGGTAAAATAATATTAGAAGCAAACTACCAACCGGCGCGGGCTCTCCGTGTGATCAAAAAATATACGTGGCCGGCGGCAAGCCGGCGAAAGGGGGTTCCTTATGATTGTGAAGCAAGCGGACGAACTGATCAATATATTCAACAGCGTAATTTCTGAATACAAAAAATGCATTGACAAAATATCTAAAAAATTCAATCTTTATGTTGGGCAGACGGACATATTGTTCCTTCTGGACGAGCGTTCCGGCCGCTCGCAAAAAGAACTGGCCGGCGCGCTCGGCGTAAGCAAGGCTACCGTGGGAGTGTCCTTGCGGCGCATGGAGTCGGCCGGCCTCGTCAACAGGGCCACGGATCCGCGCGATGCGCGTTGCGTCAGGGTCAGCCTTACCGACAAGGGAATGGCCATCTGCAACAAATGCAAAGCGGCTCATAAAACCATATACGCCAGCATGTTCGGCGACGCCGGCGGCGAAAAGCGGAAAGCGATATACGATGTCTTGGACGAAATAAATAAAGAGCTTATCGAAATGCGGAAAAAATGAACCGCCCGGGCGCGAAGACTTACGACGTGCCCTTTCCCTTCCAACAAGGCTTCATCGTAAAATTTTACCTTTGCTTGTGAGCGCTTGACAAAATGGCCGCAACTAATGTAAACTTTGTTCTATAACTTGGTTTTTGCTCATTTTGCAATTTGCAATCGCGGATGAAAATTGCGATGTTATAGCGCCGAAGTGGCGGAATTGGCAGACGCACTTGACTCAAAATCAAGCGTGGCAACCCCACGTGCCGGTTCGAGTCCGGCCTTCGGCACCAAGTAAGCGAGCGGGTTTCGGCAAAACAGCCGAAACCCGTTTTTTGTCTCAACTTCTAACAAACTTCCAACATCAGCTTCAAAATATCTCTAAACAAAAAATTTCCCTGCCGGCGTATTTTATGCCGACAGGGAAATTTGAATTGCTAAATTGCCATTTTCTCCTTAAAGCCGCCAGCGCCGGCCGGCTTTTACCAGGTACTTGCCGCCGCCGCCGCGCAAGCTGCGGTAAGCGCCCGCGACAGTTGTTGGCCGGCAGCTTCCGAAATTTGCACAGCATCGTAGAGTCGGAAACCTGCTCCTCGTTACTGTCGTAAATAGCATCTGCCATGCCTTCGCCCGACAAGTTAAACCATGCCCGCAAGAAAAACATCTAAAGCATGCTCTCTATGCCGCGCGCCCGACAGCATTGTCGAAGTAAAACGGCTTGATTATCGCAGCCCATTCCCCCGGGGGAGATTTCGTCCATGATTTTCAGGAACTCGTCCCGTTTGGTTTGCCGCTTGAGATTCGAGCATTCTATGTCGGAGAAAGTTTGCTGCTTCATCTTTTGCGCCCGCTTCCCGTTTTGATTATTACATCATGCCATTTTGCGGAAAGGTTGGCAATTATAGTCAAATAGCATCGAAAATGTGACAGTAAATTGATAATATAAAATTGCTATGAGCTATGATAAAAAATATAGAAAACGGACAATTGAATATCTGAACGCTGGACACACATACAGAGAAACAGCCGGAATATT
>JAISLQ010000068.1 GCA_031290885.1 Acidaminococcales bacterium | reverse complement strand
TTGAATCCAATTGAAAACTTTTGGGCATGGCTAAAAGCTAAACTGCGCAGAACGCTCGCTAATTTTTCTTGTTTTGATGACGCTCTTTGCTACTGTTTTAAAAGTATTTGACTATAAACTTCGAGGCATTGCGGACTGCCTTGTCGCCAGCTACGGCAAAGGGCTGGGAGCAAAATAGGGCCGGCCGGGCGTACTGGCCAAGGCCGTGTCCGCCCCGGACAAACTCAAAAAGCGGCAGCATGGCCGCCGCATAAAAGCTGAAAACGATCCCATGTTCATATTGCCCTGTGGGGACTGCCACGGAGTCCTGCTGCCCGGGGCGCGGGTCAGGAAGCTGACACCGCTGGAGCGCTTCCGGCTGCAAGCCTTCCCGGACAGCCACTGCCTTGCCGCCCAAAGCGCAGGCACAGGCATATCCGACAGCCGGCTATACAAGCAGGCCGTCAACCGATGACCGTCTCCGTGATCTACGCCGTGGCAAAGAAGCTCATGGAGAACTTGAGAGGAAAACAACCATAGCATTAACGAAAGAAAACTTTCGCTGCCAACAGAGCAAGGGAAGGTTTTTTGTATTTTTATTCGTTCGCGTTTTTCGCAAAGAAAGTGGAAATTTTTCGCAGATTTTTTGGAAAGCTACAAGAACTGTATAAGATTTGCTTTTAAGGAAAATAATGATAGAATAAATATTGTAACAGGCGAGGCAAAGTTGCAAGCGCCTGCCTTTCAGGGGCGGCGGGCGCGCCTGCCCGTCAGCAAACTATCGTCAAAAGGAGTGGAGACATGCCGTATTTAAGAAATATCGCATCAAAAACTTTTTCCCGGGCATTAGGCCTTCTGCTGTCATTGGCGGTTGTGGCGTCATTTTCGCCGCCGCCTGCGGGCGCCATTAAAATCGGCAATATTATAGGCGCTGCCCAGGAGCAGGGAAAAATCAAAAAATCGCTTGAATATTACGACAATGACGGGCGCGGCGAACTTTTCGCGGAAATCAAAAAATCTGAAGGCGTCAGCGCCGATCCTACGATGAACGCCGTGCTCGACAGGATAATGCAAAGGCTGTCCGCGACTGTCGCCAAGACCGAGCCTTCCATCAAAGAGCGGCCCTACAATTATTTTGTCAACACGCAGGAGGATTTTAACGCCTTTTGCACTTTGGGGCATAACATTTCCGTAAACGCGGGCGTTTTTTATTTTTTTGACAACAATGAGGACAAGGTCGCCGCAGTCGTCGCCCATGAAATGGTGCACGGCCAGAGAAATCACCCGATTGAGGGAGCGAAGAAGAAATTGACGGTCGAGTTCCTGCAAAAAGCCGTCGGCGCCGATTTGAGCGGGGCGGGAAGGCTGGCGGCGGACGTGGTCGCGGTCAATGTGAAAAACGCCGGCATAACCAAGCCCAACGAATGGGAAGCCGACAACATAGCCTTCGTTTATCTGGCGGACGCCGGCTATAATGTGGGCGCGCCGGCCGCCGTGTGGCAGCGCGTCATTGATAACACCAAGGCCAAGGCGGGCGCGAACTTTTTCAGCAGCATATTTAACCCTTCCACCCATCCGTCCGAAAAAGACCGGCGCGCCAATTACGCGAAAAAGCTCACGGCATATAGCAACAACAAAGTCGCCGTGGACGAAAACACGGGCGAGGTAAAGGTAAACGGCAAGCCTTTCCTGAAACCGGCCGCAGCCGCCGGCATGAGCGGGCTGGAACGGGCCTATCTCATAGCCGGCAATTTGGCTTTCGTATATCACGCCGGCCCCGTCAGCGCGGCGGCGGTGGCGGAAGGCAACGTGGTGCGCATTGGCGGCAAGGCGATCGTTACGGTGTCCCAGGGCGATCCGGGCGCCGCGGAACTGGCCGGCATTTTGAACGGCATAAAGTAGCCGGGATCTGGGCGGCTTTCGCCGCAAACGCGCGGGAGGCGCCTGATGGGAGTTATTTTTGTTTTGGCCGCCGCCGAACTTTTCCTGCCGGCCGCCAATTCTTTAAAAGACAAACGGCAAATCGTCAAAAGCGCCGTGGAGAAAATAAGGGCGCGCACGCGCGCTTCGGCGGCGGAAACGGACTTTCACGATTTGTGGCGGCGCGCGGCCGTCGGCATGGCCTGGGCGGGCAGCGACCGCCGGGTGTTGGAGAAACAGGCGGAACTGGCGAAAAATATCATAGCCGGCCACTTTGATGTTGAGGTAATTTCTTTTTCCGTGAAATATTTTGCGGGCGAAGATGTTTTTTGAGAATTTCATGGCAAAGGCAAGGATGGATCCGGATTATCGTCTCGCCGTAACGAGCGGCGGCGACACTTATACAATCCCCATAGAATACGAGCGCAAAAGGCGCCGGCAATTGATTTTGCGCGTATACCCGAAAACGGCGCGAGTGGTTTTTTCCGTGCCGCTCAACACGCCGGACGCATACGCGCGGGATTTTTTCAACCGGCACAAGCCGTGGCTGGAAAAACAACTGCAAAGGATATTGCCGTTGCTGGCGCCCAAGCATACTTATTTGCCGGGCGATGTTTTCTATTATCTGGGCGAGCCCTTGGCGCTTGCGTGTTTTCCGGCAGAAGCGGAGCGGGCGGAAATCGCCGGCGGCGGGATAATCCTGCGCTGCCGGCCGGATGCGCCCGCCGACAGGCGCAGGGCGCTCCTGGAAAAAATGTTCGCCCGCCTCTTGCCGCCGCTGATTGATCTTTCGCTTGCCCGCGTTTTGCCTCTTTGCGCGCCTTTTCTGGACATTGCCGTCCCGCCGGCAGTCAAAAACCGTAAAATGACCAGCCGGTGGGGGGTGTGCCGGCCGTTTAAAAACGAGCTTTGTTTCAGCAACCGCTTGGCGCATCTGCCGCCGCAACTTATTGACTACGTAGTCGCGCATGAGTTGTGCCATTTTAAATTTCTTGACCACAGCCAGCATTTTTGGCGCCTTTTAGAGAAAATATCGCCCGCCTGGCGCGAATGTCGGCAGGAACTGAACCGGCTTGACGCGTATATAGATGTTTAGGGGTTAAAGACTTTTAGGGAGGCTACAGGGAAAATGATTGATTTGCGCAGCGACACCGTAACCGTTCCGACCGAAAAAATGCGTTTGGCCATGGCCTCCGCCCAGGTAGGCGACGACGTGTACGGTGAAGACCCAACGGTCAACCTGCTGGAGAAAACGGTAGCCGCCGCCTGCGGCATGGAAGCGGCGATGTTTGCCGCGAGCGGCACCATGGGCAACCAGGCCGCCGTCATGTCGTATGCCGGGCGCGGGGACGAGGTTATCTGCGAGGAGTCGGCGCACGTGTTTTTGTACGAAGGTGCCGGCATAGCCGGGCTGTCCGGCGCGCAGGCCAGGCCGGTCAAAGGGCGCAACGGCGTTTTGGCGCCGGATGTGCTTGAAAGCTATGTCAGGCCAGCCAACGACGTGCACCAGCCTTTGACTAAATTGATTTGCTTGGAAAACACCCACAACCACGCGGGCGGGAATTATTACCGCCTGGAAGAATTGTCCGGCGTGGCCGCCGTGGCGCGAAAATACGGAATAAAGGTGCATATGGACGGCGCGCGCGTCATGAACGCCGCCGTTGCCCTGAAAGTCAAACTTTCTTCTATAACGGCGCATGTCGACAGTATTTCCATCTGCCTGTCCAAAGGCCTGGGCGCGCCGGTCGGCGCCGTGGTGGCCGGCGCGGCGGAATTTATCGCGAAGGCGCGCCGCGCGCGCAAAAGAATGGGCGGCGGGATGCGGCAGGCCGGTATATTGGCGGCGGCCGGCCTTGTCGCTTTCAATGAAATGGCGGAGCGGTTGGAGGATGATCACCGCCGCGCCCGCGCTTTAGCCGAGGGCTGCCTGGCCCTGGGTTTTGAATTTGACGCGGCCGCCGTCAAAACCAATATCGTGATCGTGCCCGCCGACGACCCGGACAGGATATCCGCCGCCCTGAAAGCGGAAGGGGTGCTTGCCAACAAGTTTGGCGCCGGGCGGTTTCGCATGGTTACTCATTACGGCATAGACGATGACGCCGTTGATTATACCTTGGAAAAACTCAAAAAGATCAAAAACGGCTGATTTTAAAATGTTGCCTTGTCGCGCGGCGCGTCCGCCCGCCACGCGACAAGGCAACAGGGAGGTGCGCTTTGCGCGGCCCGGGTTTTTTTACGACAATTGCGCTGGGGCTGGCCTTCTTCATCGCTTTCGCCAACTGTATGCTGGGGATGCGGGTTTTGCGCCTTCCGGCGAAAAAGGGCGCGGTTTTTGTTTTTTTGCTGTTTAATGCCGCGGCGGCTTGGGGGGCAACCCTCGCCTGGACAAAAGCTTTGCCCGGCGCGGAATTCATCAGCCGCTTCTGCGTTTTTTGGTTTGTGGGGCAAATCATCCTTTTGCCGTTTTTTCTTTTCGGAGGCGCGGCAACTTTCGCGGCGGGACCGGCCGCGGCGGGCGCAATCAAGGCCGGGGGAGCCGCCGCGCTTGTTTTTGCTTTCGCCGTGAGCGGCTACGGCGCTTTTTATGAAAGCGTAACGGTAACTACCTCCCGGCGGGAACTGATCCTGCCAAACCTTGACCCGGAGGCGGACGGGTTTAAGATCGCGCATTTGACCGACTTGCATCTCGGCATGTTTTTTTCTTTGGCCGATTTGCGTTCCGTCTTGGAACAGGCCCGGGCGGAAAATCCCGACGCCATGGCCATTACCGGCGACCTGATTGACGACGCAAGCCAGGCAGCCGACATGGCGGCCGTCCTGGATGAATTCGCCGGCTGCTTTCCGTACGGCATATACTATGTATGGGGCAACCACGAATACATGCGCGGCGAACGGACGGTCGCGGAAAGCCTGGCCAAAAGCAAAACCGTAGTGCTGAAAAACGCGAGCGCCCGCCTGTTGGGGACAGCCAGTCCCCTTTACATGCTCGGCGTCGACTATTCTTTTGCGCGCGACCCGGACGCGCGGAGCCGTGAATATGGCCGCATGCTCAAAGCGGCCTTGGAGGGCGTCCCACGGGAGGCGACAAAAATATTGCTCAGCCATCACTCGGCCGCCATTGACGAAGCTTTTGCCCAGGGGATCGATCTGACCCTCGCCGGGCATACGCACGGCACGCAAGTCGGATTGTTCGGGCGGCCGCTTTACAGGGAAGCTTTTAAGTACATACGGGGCGTTTATGGAAAAGGCGGCCTGTATGGGTATGTCAGCACCGGCGTGAGCGGCTGGTTCCCTTTCCGGTTCGGATGCCCGCCCGAAATAGCGGTATTTACGCTGAAAAGTAAATAACAAGGCCAAATTGAGCCAAAGGGGGAAGTTGATATGGAAGAGAAAAGTTGGATTGTTTCCATGATTCAGGATTTTATGGCGACAAGCCCCGTCAACCGCATGGGGGAGGCTTTCGGGGAGGAAAAAATCTGGGGGATGCCCGTGGTAAGGTTCGCGTCCGGGGCGGACGAGCTTTTTCAAAAATATAAAACCCCCGAAGTTTGCAGTGAAGAACATTGGCTGCCGGCGGAAGCTTTCGCCAAATTTTACCCGGATTCCCGGGCGGCGGCGGAAGAACTTGCCGTAATCAGCTGGATACTGCCGCAGACTGCGGCAACCAAAGAGTCCCTGCGCCGGGAAACGGCCAATCCGTCCGAACGCTGGGCAAGGGCCAGGATCATCGGGGAAAAGGCGAACGATGCGCTGCGCCTTCATGTGACGGACGCGCTGCGCGCGGCCGGCTACGAGGCTGGCGCTCCCATGCTGCATCCGGAGTGGCGGCGGTTGGAGAATGTCCGGCGGGTTTACTCTTCCAAATGGTCGGAACGGCATGCCGCTTACGCCGCAGGGCATGGAACTTTCGGCTTGTGCGACGCGTTGATTACGCAAGTCGGCAAAGCCCACCGGCTCGGCTCCGTCGTGGCGAAACTAAAGATCGCGCCGGACGCCCGTCCTTACAAAGACATTTATGAATACTGCCTTTACCATCGCAAGGGAACCTGCGGCCTGTGCGCGAAAAAATGCCCGGCCGGCGCGATCACGTTGGAAGGCGGGCATGACAAAAGGAAGTGCTACGACTTTTTGCACGGGGAAACGCCCGCTTACATCAAAGAGCATTTCGGCCTTGACGGTTACGGCTGCGGCTTCTGCCAGGTGGGCGTTCCCTGCGAGAGCGCCATACCGAGTTAGCGGCGTCCACGTTATAAATCGCGAAACTGCGCAGGGGGCGCCCGCCAACGCGGATGCCCCCTGCGCAATCCTTTGCCCGGAGCTCAAGGCAGGAAACGGTTTTCTTTGACATGGTAGCGCAAGGATTCGCAACGGGCCTCCTCGCCCTGCCGGTTTACCACCACATTGCCCGTAAGATGGGCTATTTTTGTTTTCCAGTTAAATTCGGCGTATTCGGCGGTCATCGACAGGCCGTCGCGCGCAAAGAAAAGATGCCCGGTTATTTCGGCGGTATTCTTGCCGCCGTCCACGTACAGGCTGTCGCCGGTAAACGTGATGTCGCCCTGTTTCAGCGTTACGTTGCCCTGCGCCCAGACTTTGAGGCCGGCTATGTCCACCGACGCTTTGTCGGCGGTGATTGTCCTGTCGGAGACGGCCACATAAACGTTGCCTTCCAGAAAATACAAGCCCTGCGACGGGTCAAAACGCTGTTTCGCGCAGGTGATGACCGGCCGCTGCTTGGCGGCTTCGCCGCCGTCCGCGCCTGTGGCGGCGAAGGCCAGGAAAACCGCCAGGACGAACAAAAACTTTCTCATGCTTGCCCCCGCGCCGCCTTGCGGCGAACCAGTTCAGAATCAAAACAACCAGGTGCCGGCCCGGTCAAATTTGCATTGTTCCCGGATCAAAACGCTCCTTGAGATTTGCGAGATAATTTGCCGCCTTGCGCGCAGCAAAACGCCATGGGCCCGGCGAGGCTTCAGGGCAAAGCAGGGCGGCAAACCAGCCGCAAAGACAGTGTGCTTTTGATTCGGGAAGGGCATCGGTAAGCTTACGTATAAATTATAACATAAGGCTGTGGCGGCTTGCACAAATAAATTTCCATAGCCGCAGGCAAAAAGCAAACTGTGCCGGGCAAAGTTTACGCCGGGGAACAAGTCAGGGCAAGGATTTAAAGCGGCGCGCTGCCAAGCCGGCGGCGGACAAACAGGCGCATGGCCGCGTTTTGCCCAAAGTCCGCAAGAGCCTTCGTCAGCCAGGGACGGCCCCAAAAAGCAACGCAACACGCGGTTCAAAGCTATAAATCTTTGGCTTGCGTGCGTGTTTTCTACGGCCTTTGGCCTTTATTGCCGCAACAAGTCGAGCGCTCGCCCGGCGCGGGCGTTGGCCTGCGCCAGCATGGACTGGGCGGCTTGCGCCTTGACGTTTTCTTTGAGGCAGCCGGACATTTCGGCCGCCAGATCGGCGTCGCGGATGCGCGATTCGGCCGCGCCGCTGTTTTCGGAGGCCGTACCAAGGGCGTTGACGGAATTTTCCAGCCGGTTCTGGAGAGCGACTATCAGGCTCCGCTGCGCAGACACGCGCCGGACGGCCGATAACTTAACTGTGTTTTAATATTTTCGGCCGCGCCGCCGCTTTGCGGTTCTGCGCAAAAAGATTTTCCCGGAATTTTTTATAAAAGAGGAAATAAAAGAAAATTATGGAATATACATTTTAGAGCTGATAAACAAAAAGGCAAGACAAACGAAAATGGACGATTCTTATAAGGACTTTATCCAAACGGTGAAAAACCGCTGCGATATCGTCAGCTTGGTATCCGAGCACGTAACGCTGAAAAAGCGCGGCGGCAAGTTCTGGGGCTGCTGCCCGTTCCATCAGGAAAAGACCCCGTCTTTTTCGGTCAGCCCGGACAAGGGCCTTTTCTATTGTTTCGGCTGCGGTGCCGGTGGCGATGCCATCGCCTTCGCCCAGAAAATCGGGGATCTGTCTTTTTCGGAGGCGCTCGAGCTGATCGCCGGCAAATTTGGCGTACCGGTTCCCGATGGGCGCAAGGCCGGGCGGCAGAGGAAAAAAGATGACGAAGCCGGGGAGATTTACGCCGTCAACGCGCTGGCCGTCAATTATTTTGCCGCCTGTCTGCAAAAGACCGCTTTCGGGCAAGAGACCAGGGCTTACCTATCCGGGCGCGGCATAGACGCCGGCACGGCGGGGCGCTTTTCCTTAGGAGTGGCTTTGGGCGGGGGCAAATCTTTGTGCAAGGCTTTCATGCAAAAAGAGGTCAGCCTCGAACTTTTGCTGAAAGCGCGGCTGGCCGCCCTCCGGGAAGGCGGCGATTGTTATGATGTTTTCCGTTCGCGCCTCATGATACCGATCAAGGATCCCCGCGGCAATGTGGTAGGTTTCGGCGGCCGGCTGTTGGGCGAAGGGCAGCCCAAATATCTTAACACGGCGGAAAGCGGAGTTTTTAACAAAAGGCATTTGCTGTATGGCCTGGACTTGGCGCTTGCGCAAATAAAGTCCTCTGGCGCGGCAATCGTGGTGGAAGGGTATATGGATGCCATCGCGCTGCACGCCGCCGGGTTCACGAACGCGGTCGCTTCAATGGGCACGGCGTTTTCGCCCGAACAAGCGAATTTAATCGCGCGGGTCGCCAAAGAACTGGTTTTTTGCTATGACAGCGACCCGGCCGGGCGCAAGGCGGCGATGCGCGCCGTTTCCATCGCGCGGGCGGCGGGCGTTAGGACAAAGGCCATATTGCTTGACGGAGCCAAAGATCCGGACGAGTTTATTTTAAAATTCGGCGCGGAGAAGTTTTCCGCTTTGCTCCGGCAGGCTCCCGACGGTTGGGCGTTTCAAAAGGCTTTTGTTTTGTCGCAAACAGATTTTTCCACTTTGGCAGGAAAAGTCGAAGCCGTGTCGAACATTATCCCGGTGATCGCGGAGTTGGGAAACAGCTTGGAGACGCAAAACGCCATATCGGAACTGGCGCGCGAGCTGACCATAGACGAAGCGGCGATTGCCGGCGAGTTCAATAAATATCTTTCCAGGCAAAAAAAATACGGCGCGCTTTCCCCCCGGCCCGTCCCTGCGGCTCAATTGCGCAAAGGCAAGGGCGCGCGGGCGGAAGCGGAAAAGCAGCTCATCTGGGCGATAGCCCAAAGGCCGGAAGCTATGGAATGGGTTGAAGACATGCAAACGCGGCTAAGCAACCGTTGGGGCGGCATTCGGCAGGAAGCCGGCGCGGAAGGCGAGGAAACCGCAGGCATAGCGGCGCCGTGTTATCATGAGCTGAAAGAGATTGCCGGCCTTTTGCGCGAACAGCCGGACAAAGAAGGGGCGGACGAGCGGCTTTCCGGCATTTTGCCTTATTTGGGCGATGAAAGCAGGGCAAAGGTCGCGGAACTTTTAACCGACGAGGCCGGCTTGCTGGTGGATGAGGACAAAGGGGCGGACATAGGGCAATTGGCTAAGGATTGCATAAGGCTGCTGGAAAAATCGTTCTGGGAACAAAAATACGACGAGCACCGCAAACGCGCGGCGGCATACGAAAGCGCGGGCGACGTCCGCCTTGCGCGGGAATTGGGCAAAAGCCAGAAAATAAAAAACGAGATCCGTAAATTGTTTTAAGGGCATGAGTTCACAGGCTGGATGCAAATTATGAGAAAGCAGAGTGATTTTTGTGGAGAGGAGGGATAACATGCCTCAAAAAAAAGCCCCCCCGGAACCGCCGGAGCATTTTGACGAACTGCTCTGCAAGGGAAAGGAGCGCGGCGGCGTACTGACCTACAAAGAAATACTTGATTTTGTTCCGAACAGTGAAGAAATGACGCTGGAAGAAATGGAAGAGATATGCGATTTCCTGGCGCAAAAAGGCATAGACGTAATGGACGATGTGCAAGGCGGCGCCGATGATGCTACGGACATGGCCGCCGCGCACGTTATCGAGGAAAGCGAGGCCGAAGACCTCTCTGTTCCCGACGGCATAGGCATCGACGATCCCGTCCGCATGTATCTGAAGGAAATTGGGCGCGTTCCCCTTCTGACCGGCGACGATGAAATAAAACTGGCCAAGAGGAAGGACAAAGGCGCTTACGCGTCCCTGATCCTATCCGGCGATCCAGAAGAGATAGCCAGCTTTTTCACTTTCAACTATGAACGCCGCAAAACCGGCGCTTTGCGGCAATCTGTGGAAAAATTGCTCAAGCAGGAACGGGCGGCGGCGCTGGAGAGAGATTCTTCCTATGTATTGTCAAAAAATATGCTGTTGGCCGGCAGGAACAAACACCAGGCCAAACATTCAGACATCGTCGCGACCGCCGGCGAGCTGACCAAAAGCGAAATGTCCTACCTTGTCCGCAACCTGCAATCGCGCAACGTAAGTCTTGCCGATGATTTGCCGCTGCGCCTGAATCCGCCGGAAAGCGGCAGCGAGGCCAACAAGCTTTTGGAAATTTGTTATATAATCAAACTCCTGGGAAAGCGCGCGAAACAAAATGACAAAGAAATAACCGCCGCCCAGCTGCGCGACTATAACAAAAGATACGACGATATATTAAATGAAGCCGTCAGCCAGGGCGACGCCGCCAAACGCTGCCTGGAGGAGGCCAACCTGCGCCTTGTCGTGAGCATTGCCAAGCGTTATGTGGGGCGCGGCATGTTGTTTTTGGATCTTATCCAGGAAGGCAATCTCGGCTTGATCAAGGCGGTGGAAAAATTTGACTATACCAAGGGCTACAAATTCAGCACTTACGCCACTTGGTGGATAAGGCAGGCCATAACCAGGGCGATCGCGGATCAGGCCAGGACCATTCGCATCCCTGTGCACATGGTGGAAACCATCAACAAATTAATCAGGGTGTCCCGGCAGTTGTTGCAGGAGATGGGGCGCGAGCCCCTGCCGGAGGAAGTGGCCCAGGGGATGGACACGACCGTCGAGCGGGTGCGCGAAATAATGAAGATCGCGCAGGAGCCCGTTTCTTTGGAAACGCCAATAGGCGAAGAGGAAGATTCGCATTTGGGCGATTTCATCGAAGACCATGACGCGCCCGCGCCCGCCGACGCCGCTTCTTTTATCCTGCTGCGCGAACAGCTCAATGAGGTTTTGGAAACGCTGACCCAGCGCGAGAAGAAGGTGCTGGAGCTGCGGTTCGGTTTGGAAGACGGGCGTTCGCGCACGTTGGAGGAAGTGGGAAGGTTTTTTGGCGTCACGCGCGAGCGCATCAGGCAGATAGAGGCAAAAGCCCTGCGCAAGTTAAGGCATCCCACCCGCAGCAGGAAACTCCGGGATTTTTTGGAATAGCCGCTTGACACGAAATAAAGCCTGATATTATAATATATCCGTTGGCTTGCGGGGCTTTGTTTCTGCCAGCCGCCTGTTGCGCGGGCCTATAGCTCAGCGGTAGAGCCACCGGCTCATAACCGGTCGGTCCCTGGTTCGATCCCAGGTGGGCCCACCAGCTTATTTTGCGGCGAAGTGTTTTGGACTTCGCTTTTTTATTTGCGGGGAGGCTTTGGCCATGCGGCTTGCGGACAGGCTGAAAAAGATCGCCGGCTTTGTGCCATCCGGTGCGCGGATCGCCGATATCGGCGCCGATCATGCTTATTTGCCGCTTTGGCTGCTTGAAAAAGGGATCATTGATTTTGCCGTTGCCGTCGATGTCGCGGACGGGCCGTGCCGGGCGGCGGCAGCGTCCGTCGCGGCGGCCGGCGCGGACGGGCGGATAAAGGTAAGGCAAGGATATGGCCTGTCCCCGCTCAAGTCGGGCGAAGTCGACGCCATTGTCATTGCTGGCATGGGAGGGTCGACGATTGCGCAAATATTGGACAAAGGTTCCGATCTGCTCGCAGGGGTGGATTCTTTGATCTTGCAGCCCATGACCGGCGGCGGCCGCCTGCGTTCATGGCTTTGCGCCAGCGGCTGGCCGCTCGCGGGGGAGGAGCTGGCGGCGGAGGGGCGAAAATTGTATGAAATAATTTTCGCGCAAAAAAATCCCGCCGCGAAACACATGGTTTATGACCATTTCCGGCTGGAAGCGGGGCCGCTGCTTTTGGAGGCCGGGCATCCTCTTTTAAAGCGGCATGTCGGCAACATAGCCGCGCGTTACGCCCGCGTCTGCCGCAGCATGGAAAACGGCCGCCCGGCGGCGCGCGGCGCCAGATACGAAACGGCGCGGGCAATTTGGGCGGCGGCGGAGGATTGTTTGCGATGCCTGTAACGGTTGGCGATATAATAGCTGTATTGGGCGAATGTGCGCCGGAAAATCTGGCGGCGCAATGGGACAACGTGGGGCTGCTTTGCGGCTGTCCCGCTTCGGCGGTAGAGCGGGTCATGCTCGCCCTTGACGTTACGCCGGGCGTTGCCGGGCAGGCGGCCGGGGAAAAAGCGCAAATGATAATTTCCCATCACCCGCTGATTTTCCACGAAATAAAAAAACTGGCGGAAACCGATTGGCGCTCGCGCCTGCTGGCCAAGCTCATCAGAGATAACGTCGCCGTTTACGCGGCGCACACCAATCTTGATTTTTGCGCGGGCGGCGTCAGCGACGCGCTCGCGCAAAAACTCGGGTTGTCGGATGTTGCCGTACTAAGAAAGTCCGGCCATTGCCTTCTGCGCAAAATAGCGGTCTTTGTCCCCGACCAATACGCCGACAGGGTAATGGCGGCCATGGCGCGGGAAGGGGCGGGGCATATAGGACAATACAGCGACTGCTCTTTCCGCGTGAAAGGGACCGGCGCTTTCCGCCCCCTGGCGGGGACGCATCCTTTTGCCGGCCGGGAGGGCGAGATGTCCTCCGTCAAAGAAACGCGGATAGAAACGGTAGCGCCCGCCGAAAAACTTGCCGCCGTGCTTAAAGCCATGCTGGCTGCGCACCCTTATGAGGAAGCCGCCTATGACGTATACGAATTGGCCAACGACCGGACGGGGGTATGGGGCGCGGGCAGGATAGGCGCGTTGAAAGAGGCGATGACGGTCAGGGATTTTGCCCTTATGGCGAAATCCGCCTTGCGTTTGGACTATGCCCTTTACGCCGACGCCGGCCGCCCGGTGCGCAAAGTGGCCGTCTGCGGCGGTGCCGGCGGCGACTTGGTGCAGGATGCGCTGGCCGGCGGGGCGGATATATTGGTAACCGGCGATTTGGGCCACCACGCGGCGCAGGAGGCGAAGTTGGCCGGCCTGAGCCTGCTCGATGCCGGCCATCAGGGAACGGAGCGTCCTGTTTTGCCTTTTCTGGCCGACAAAATCGCCGCAAGCGCCAAAGGCCGCAAGATAAAAATATTGATAGCCGAGGAAGAACCGTCCTTGCTTATGTTATGAAGGAGAGCAGACCATGCTTGCAGAATTTAAAGCCGGAGACAGAATAAGGCACATCGTTTTGTGCCGCGTGCAAAAGATTGGCAATTCGGCCAACGGCGGCGTGTTCGCCCGCGGGTTCGCCAGCGACAACACCGCCGCGCTGCCTTTTGTTTCTTTTGACGGCCATACTGTGGATGTTTTTCGCGCCCAGGCCGGGCCGCGCGCTTTTGTGGCTACCGGGACAATCGACCTGAACCGTTTTGCCGGCGACGGCTCATTGCAGTTTTTAATACAGAAAATAGAACCGCCTTTGCCGGAAGAAGATTTGTCCCATCTCTTGCCTGACGGGGGCGTCAATTTGGACGAATACGGGCGGCGTTTTGAACTTTTGCTCGGCAAAATAAAAGATGCCGATGTCTTGAGGCTTTTGCGCCAGGTTTTTTCCGACCGGACAATGGCTTCTTTCCGGGCGAACCCGGCCGGCATGAGCTATCACCACGCCTACATAGGCGGCCTGCTGGAACATTCGGTGGATACGGCGGAATTAGCCGCCGCCATGGGCGAAAAGGCGAAAGGCGCCAATATGGACATAATCATCGCCGGCAGCCTTTTGCACGATATAGGCAAATTGCGCGAAATATCGCGGGACATAGGCTTCCCGTACACCGGCGAAGGCAAGTTGCTCGGGCATATAGCCATCGGCGCCATAATGGCCGAAGAAGCGGCGCTCAAAATGGATCCGCCGATTCCCGAGGAGAAACTCCAACTGATCGTTCATATAATAATTTCCCACCACGGCGCGCAGGAGAAGGGTTCGCCGGTCAACTGCCGGACAAAAGAGGCATTCATCGTGCATTACGCCGACGAGCTTGATTCCGTGCTCAACCAATTTCAGCCGCGGGAGGGCAAAGGCTGGCTGTACAACAAAATGCTGGCCCGCAATATTTTCCTGGGCGAATAATGGCCGGCGCGGCAAAAACCGGCGCCGGGACTGCCCGCGTTTTTTTGTTCGTTTCATTTTTCGCGCCGCCTCGCCGCCGCCGGTTTTCAAAATAGTGCCGTCCGCCTGTTGACCGTTCGGGCGGTATGTGATATTCTCAAAATATAAAGTGAGTATGAAAGGCAATCGCGGCTGTGCCCGTGTTCTGCGACACTTGGGAAATAGCGGCGACCGGCGTTTCCCCGCCGTGATGTTTTGGGGCGGGAAAGGCCGGATACGGTTGTTTTTCGGGCGTGGCAGAGCGCGGCGCGCAGACGAGGAAAGTCCGAGCTCCATAGGGCAGGATGCTGGATAACGTCCAGCGAGGGCGACCTTAGGGCCAGTGCCACAGAAATGCGTACCGCCGGATCGCCGCAAGGCGCCGGCAAGGGTGGAACGGTGCGGTAAGAGCGCACCAGCAGGCAGGCGACTGCCTGGCTAGGTAAACCCCATCTGGAGCAAGACCGAATAGGGAAGGGATGAAGCGGCCCGCCGATCCTTCCGGGTTGCGTCGCTTGAGCCGCCGGGCAACCGTCGGCCTAGATAAATGATTGCCGCCGCCATGCTGGCGGAACAGAACTCGGCTTATTGATTACTCACTTTATAATTTTATAAGCCCGGGGCGCGGACGCGGCCAGTTTCCGGCGGCAGTTCAGGCTCGCTGCGGGAGCTTCGCTCGGTACAATTTAAAGGTTGCCGATGCCGGCAGCCGGAGGGATTATGGCATGGGTGTTATAAACTTGACGGCAGAGGACAAATTCGCCGAGTTGACCCGGAACCAGCAGGGCATTGTCATCGTGGATTTTTGGGCGCCTTGGTGCGCCCCCTGCCGCATGCTGGCATCGGAACTGGCGGGCGCCGGCGAAGAGTTCGGGGAGAAATTGCAAGTATTGAAAGTCAATATTGACGATTTCGCCGATCTTGCCTCTGCGCAATACAAGGTTTTGGGAGTGCCGACTTTAGTGCTGTTCAAGGACGGACAGGAAAAAGATCGGTTGGTTGGCTACCGCCCCAAGGCAGCTATCAAGGAATTTATAGAAAAACATCTGTGAGGCGCTCTCATGAAGCTACGCGGCGTAAGGGGCGCGACCGCCTGCGCGGGCAACGGCGAAAATGAAATTATGGATGCCGTAAAAGAGCTATGGCTGGCGATGTGCGAACAAAACTCTTTCGCCGAAGACGATTTGGCGGCGGTTATTTTCAGCTCGACGCCCGATCTTTCGGCGATCTTTCCGGCGGCGGCCGTGCGCGCCTTGGGCTGGGCGGACACGCCGCTTTTCGGCGCGGCCGAGATTGAGCCGCCGGGCGCGGTAAAGCGCTGCGTGCGTATCTTGGCGCTGTGGAACACCGACAAGGGGCAAAAGGACATAAAACATGTTTACCTGCGGGAAGCGGCGGCATTAAGGCCGGACATAGCCGGCAAAAAATAACCGGGCGCGCCGATTTTTCCTGACCGTCCGGCACGGACGCGGGTTTACGCGGCATACGCTTGAATATCGGCCAAAAGGGTGAATGCGCTTTGAGGAAAAACAAAATATTTCTGACTGTTTTGCTGGTTTTTGCGCTGGCGCTGCTGGGCGGCTGTTCCGAAGCCCCGGTGCGCATCGGCGTTTTTGACCGCGATAAAATCGTGCGGGAGAAAGCCATATTCGGCGACATAGCCGCCTTGGACGCGGAGATTGCCCTTTTGGAAGAATTATTGCTCGACAAAAAAGAGCAGTTGCGGGAAGAACTCCGGGAGATGGAAGAAGAGGCGAACGAGTCGCTTAAGGAAGAATGGGCTGCCGGCGTGGAGGAACGGGAAGAGAAATTAAATAGTGCGCTCAATGAAAAATTCAAAGGGTTTTTAGAGAGAAAAAATAAGGAGATGCAAGATTTTATCGCGTCCGTGGAAGAAGAGACGAACAAAAAGCTCAATGAAATCACGAAAAAGGCCTCGTCCCCGCTCTTGACCGAAACGCAGCTTGCTAACCTTGAAAGATCGGCAGATGAAGCCAAGTCCCAGGCGGACGAAGAGATAAAAGAAAAAGACGCCCAGATACAGAAAGAAATAGACGATGCGCTTGCGGAAAGCCGCGCCGCCGCGAAAAGAAATCTGGACGAGTACGCCGTTTCCCTGCGGGAAAGATTGACGCAGGAGCGGAAAAAGCAGTTGCGGGAATTCGCCGAGGAGCAGCTGGGCGACGACCAGAAAAAGCAAAACGACTTGATCGCCCGGCGGGAAGCTTTGCAAAAAACTATTGCCGAGCGGATAGACAAAGCGATCGAGACGGTGGCGAAGGAGAAAAAACTGGAAGTAGTGCTTTCGCGGGTATTGGCCAATGTAAAAGCGGTGGATATAACAGATGACGCCATGGCGGCACTATTAAAAAAATGAACGGCGCGCTGAATAAATAAAGGCCTGGTGTTTAAATATGGCGGAAAAATATGACGCCGCGATTGTCGGCAGCGGGCCGGCGGGCATTTTTGCCGCTTATGAGCTGGCACGGAAGTTTCCCCAAACAAAAATAATCCTGCTGGAAGAAGGGCAGGATATTTATGCGCGCAGCTGCCCCTTGGCGGAGAAAAAGGTCCCCGCCTGCGTTTTGTGCCCAAGCTGCGCGGTAATGCACGGTTTTGGCGGCGCGGGGGCTTTTTCTGACGGCAAATATAACATCACGGCTAATTTTGGCGGCTGGCTTACCGATTACCTTCCGGAAGCCCTTGTCATGGATTTGATCGAATATGTCGACAGGATAAACCTTTCTCTGGGCGCGCCGGAAGACATTTTCAGTTCGGTTGGCAGCTCGATCGGCAAACGCGCGCTGGAGCACGACCTTCATCTGCTGGGCTCCAAAGTGCGGCATCTCGGCACGGAAAACAACATGCGCATCCTGCGCGGGCTGTATGAAATGCTGAAAGATAAAGTCTTGATGCGTTTTAACGACAAGGTCGAGCGCATAATAGCCAAAAGGGACGGGTTTACCCTGCAAATGGCCAAAGGCGCGGAAATAAGGAGCGACTGGCTGATCGCCGCTCCCGGCCGAAGCGGCTCGGAATGGTTCGCCGGCCAGTGCGGGGAACTGGGCGTGCCGGTATTTAACAATCAGGTGGACGTAGGCGTAAGGGTGGAACTGCCGGCTGAAATTTTCAAACACATCACCGACGAGGTCTACGAAGCGAAACTGGTATATCTTACCAAACAATACGGCGACCTTGTACGCACTTTTTGCATGAATCCCTACGGCTACGTCGTAACGGAAAACACGGACGGCATCATAACCGTTAACGGCCACAGTTACCATGACGCGAGCAAAAACAGCGCCAATACCAATTTCGCTTTGCTGGTCAGCAATAATTTTACCCATCCTTTCAACCAGCCCCATCAGTACGGCAAACGCATCGCTTCTTTTTCCAATATGTTGGGCGGCGGTGCGATCATGCAGCGTTTCGGCGACTTGATCAAAGGCCGGCGGACATCCGGCCGGCGGCTGGCGAAAAGTTTTCTCGTCCCCACCCTGGCGGCCACCCCGGGGGATTTGAGCCTGGTCTTGCCCAAGCGGCACATGGACAACATAATTGAAATGATTTACGCCCTGGATAAAATCGCGCCGGGAACCAAAAATGACGACACGCTGCTTTACGGGGTGGAGGTAAAATTTTACAGTTCAAGGCTTGAATTGGACGGCAACTTGGAAACTGCAGTCAAAGGCATGTTTGCCATAGGCGACGGGGCGGGCGTAACCAGGGGCCTGGCCCAGGCCAGCGCGAGCGGCGTGCACGTGGCGCGGGTATTGGGCAGCCGGATAAGCGGCCTGGCGCAACGGGCGCTTCCCGTCCATGATCAGTAGCGGCCTCTGACAGTTGTTTGCTGCACGGCGGCATGCTCTCCGCGCCTCTGTCTTAAAAAATAACGCCGCCATGCCAGAGGGAGAATCTTTTGCCATAGCATCCAAAGGCACTTAGCAATAGGTTACCTAATGAAAAAGGGGGCCGGCAAATGGGAATGTGGAAAGACGCCTATGCCGTAGGCAACGAGCTAATTGACAGCCAGCATAAAGAACTTTTTCGGATGGCTGACGACTTGGCGGCGGCAATGAGCCGCGAAGGGCCGGACAGCCGGGCAGCCTGCGCCCGCTCCGTTGGGTTTTTAAAAAATTACGTTGTGAAGCATTTCGCCGACGAGGAAGAATTGCAGGCTTCTTTGCGCTATGAAGGCCTGCCGGGGCATAAAATATTGCACAGGGATTTTGTTTCTACCGTCCTGCAACACGAGAAAAAATTGATTGAAAGCAATTTCAACCGCAAAACCATGCAGCAATTTGCCGGGACATTGATCGGCTGGCTGATCTACCACGTGGTGGGGGAGGACGGGAAAATCACCGGCGCCGCGGCGCAGGCATCGCCCCCCGCCCCTCAGGACATGGCGCAGCCCGAGCAGTTTGTCGCCTGTTTTGCCGACAGCGCCTGCGAAGTGCTCGGCCAGATGCTGAATATGCCTGTCCAACCCGCGCCCTGCGCCCCGGCGCTTGTCGGACAGGCGGGCGACATAAGCGTGAGCATCGGACTTGTAGGCGATCGCCCGGGCGAGGTGGATTTTGTTTTTCCGCTGGTAACCGCCCTTTGCATCGTACAACATATAACCATGATGGATCCGGCCGAACTTGGCGAAATGATGGATTCGGCCCTTAAAGAAATTTCCAATATCATAAGCGGCAACGCCGCCGCCAAAATTGCCAAAGCAGGCTGCGCCTGCGACATTACCACGCCCAAAATATACCGCGGCCAATATCCCCTGTTTAAAAACAGCAGGGTCATAAAATGCGACTTGGGGACATTGATGGTCGCTTTTTAAAATCAAAAGGCCAACGGGAGGCAGGGCAAGGCAGCCAGGGCATGGCGCGCGCGATCTGCCTGTGCCGCGCCGGAATCTGCATGTTGAGGGGTGCCCCTATGTGTTGTCAAAAACTATTTTTGCGCATCCTTATTTATGCCATAGGCTTGCTTTGCCTTGCCTTTGGAGTGGCGTTTGGCATTAACGCCAAGCTGGGCATACCCCCCGTGAATTCGATCCCTTACGTGCTTTCTCTTGTTACGAAGGTAGACATGGGCATCTGTATTATATTGATATTTTCAGGTTATATTTTGCTGCAATATATAATTTTGCGCAAAAACTTCAAATGGATAAACTTGACGCAACTGGTGTTTTCATCGCTGTTTGGATATTTTGTGGATTTCGCCAGACACGTGCTCGGCGGCTTTGAAATTCCCACCTATGCCGGCAAGTTGGCAATGTTGGCCATTAGCATCGTTTTGTACGCCATCGGCGTGTCCATGTATGTTGATACAAAACTTGTGAATATGCCTATGGAAGGTCTGGTGGCCGCAATTACAAGCGTGCTTCCCGGAAAGAGTTTCCAGCAGGTCAAGGTTGTTTTGGATTGCACGGTTGTGTTCGTTGCGGCAGCGCTGTCCTTGCTGGCCATGGGCGGTTTGCATGGCGTCCGTGAAGGCACGGCGCTGTGTGCGCTGCTGGTGGGGCCGTTGATGCAGCCTGCGCAAAGAATATTAAATCCCGTTATAAACAAAATATGCTTCGAGCGGAAAAAGGGGGATGCGCAGAATCCCGCCGCCTAAGGGGCGGAGGCGTCCTGCGCGGGCGCATGCTGATGAAAGGCTTGGAATTGGCCCGTCAATATTATGAGAACATGGGCGCAAAAATGATAAGGGACAGCTTTCCGTCCTATCAGGGCCGCATAGCGGCAGGGCTGGCCGGAGAGGGGTCCGAGTGTTTTGGCTTTGACGACGAAATTTCACGGGACCACGATTGGGGGCCGAGTTTTTGCCTGTGGCTCGCGGACGGGGATTTCGCCGAGATCGGCGCCGAGCTGCAAGTGCGCTATGAAGCGCTGGATCCTGCCCCTTTGGGGCAGGCCAAGAGAAAAAACACGCCCGAAGCGGCTGGGCGCGTCGGAGCCCTTCGCACAAGTGATTTTTACCGCAAGTTTATCGGAATTGCCGGGGCGCCTGTCTCCTTGGCGCAATGGCGCCGGCTGCCGGAACATCTTTTGGCCCAGGCGACCAATGGGGCGGTATTTCATGACCCTTTAGGGGAGTTTTCGAGCATCCGCGAGTCGTTGCTTGAGTTTTACCCCGAGGATGTCCGCGTTAAAAAGATAGCGGCCCGGGCGGCGGCAATGGCGCAAACAGGCCAGTACAACTATCCCCGCTGCGTTCGCCGCAATGAGCCGGTTGCGGCTTTGGCGGCGCTTTCCGAGTTTGTGGGCAAGTCCTGCTCGATGATTCATTTGCTCAATAAGCGCTACACCCCATTTTACAAGTGGATGCATAGGAGCATTTTGTCCTTGCCGCGTCTGCGGGAATGTTACGATTTGTTGCGGGCGCTTTGCGACAATAATTTTTTCGCCGCCGCCTTTGGCGGCAATGGCCTTGCGCGGGAAAAAATGCAGGAAACAATTGAAAAGATTTGCGGCTGTGTTTTGCAAGAGTTGCGCGGACAGAGCCTGACAAACCTGGAAAACGATTTTTTGCTCGATCACTGCCCGGCGATAATGTCTCATATCGAGAACCGGGAACTGCGCGCATCGCACGTCATGATTGATTAGGCTTCCTGTTGAAAACACGGGCCATATTCAACAAAGCGGACGGCAAGGTTCTCTGCCTTGCGTTTGCCGACAGGAAACGGCACGACTTGCGTCTTTTCAAGGAATCCGGCGCACATGCGAAATCGGGAACCGTACTTGAGGCCGACACAGGGCGTTAAGGGATGGCAAATATCCACTTCAATTGCGTACTGCCCAAGAAGCGTTTCAAACTAAGACCTTTGAGCAAGGCAGACAAGCTCCGCAACCACGACATTTCAAGCCGGCGTGTGCTAAGCGAGCATGTGATTGGCTTTGTCAAGCGGTTCAGAATCGTTGCTGAACATTACCGTAACCGCAGAAAACGCTTCCCTCTCCGCTTCAGCTTGATTTGTGGGTTGTGTAACTTTGACAGAGCCGTTTAGGTTGCGCAGGAAGTCCATTTCCTGTCGCCGGGGAAAACGGCTCGGCTCTTGAGGAGCTTGTAGGCGGCCGCCAGGTCATGAGGGTATACAATTCGGCGGGCCTGGCCTGCGCGCTGTCATCTAACGGCGGCGGCTTTGCCGCCTGCACGGGGCTTTATTTAGTGTCGGCATCCAAAATGGGCATTGGACTCCGGGAAACTGTGGACTGCCTTGTCGCCAGCTACGGCAAGGGGTTAGGGGCGAAACGGGGGCGGCCGGACGTACTGGTCAAGGCCGTGTCCGCCCCGGAGAAACTCAAAAAGTGGCAAAACGGTCGCCGAGCAAAGGACGAGGGCGATCCCATGTTTACATTGCCCTGTGGGGACTGCCACGGAGTCCTGCTGCCCGAGCTGCGAACCGCCAAGGGGCAAAAGAAAAAAGCGCGGGAATCCCCGCGCCTGCTGGCTGGACGAAAAAACGCAAGGTAACATTCTTTACATTCTGTTACCTTGCCGGTCCATGACTATATTTTTTTAGCTGCTGGACAAAAGATAATGGCAGCATACTGGCCTTTATGTCTATGATATGTCAGCGACCTGCGCTTGTCAATGAGTTTTTCCAGCCCGGTTACGACCTCCGAAGCAAGGCGCTCGGCCACTTCCCGGCGCGCCGGGAACGCTGTTTTACTTTGTTGCGGCGCGTCCTTCAGTCCGTTTTCACATCCCCCGTCTTGCCGCCAATGCGGCTTGCGCGATACAGCGCGCCGGCCTGCCCGATCTCGGGCGAGTCAAAATTGAACCCGTTCCTGTTTTCTACCATGTCGGTTGCCCAAACACCATACAGTCCGGCAATGCCATTTTTAGTTTGTCGATTTGCCCCTTCGCCAGCCCTGAGCCAAATCTGACGCCAAGCAATTTCAGATTCACCAGCCCCGAAAGCGGCGCAAGATCGCTGATTTTGTTGCCGCTGATATCAAGCCTTTCCAGCTTTGACAGTCTGGCCAGCGGCGCAAGGTCGCCGATTTTGTCGCCGCCGACGTCAAGTCTTTCCAGCTTTGACAGTCCGGCCAGCGGCGCGAGATCGCGGATTTTGTTGCCCGTGATATCAAGCCTGCCCAAATTCACCAGCCCCGAAAGCGGCGCGAGGCTGTCGATTTCGTCGCCCGCGATCTTGAGCCCTTCCAGATTCACCAATCCGGCCAGCGGCGCGAGGTCGCGGATTTCGTCGCTTATGATACTTAGCTCTTTTAGATTCAATAGCCCCGACAGCGGCGCGAGATCGCGGATGTTATTGTCCGTTATTTCAAGGCTTTCCAGCTTTGCCAGCCTTGCGAGCGGCGCGAGGCCGCCGATTTTGCCTCCCGCGATCTTGAGCCCTGTCAGATTCACCAGCCCGGCGAGCGGCGCGAGGTCGCTGATGTTGTTGTCGCCGATTTTGAGCCTTTCCAGCTTTGCCAGCCTTGTGAGCGGCGCGAGGTCGCCGATGTTATTGCCGCCGATGCTAAGCTCTTTTAGATCCAATAGCCCGGCCAGCGGCGCGAGATCGCGGATCTCGTCGCCCATGACGCTGAGCTCTTTTAGATTCAATAGCCCCGAAAGGGGCGCGAGGTCGCTGATTTTGTTGCCGCCTTTGATACTGAGCTCTTTTAGATTTACCAGTCCCGAAAGCGGCGCGAGGTCGCGGATTTTGTCGCCGAAAAGAAAAGAAACGCTTTCCAAATTTGTAAGCCCCGACAGCGGCACAAGCCCATCGACTTCACTCCCAATGATAAAAAGGCGTTTTAGATTCACCAGCCCCGAAAGCGGCGCAAGGTCGCGGATTTTGTCGCCGGTGATATCAAGCCTTTCCAAATTCACCAGCCCCGACAGCGGCGCAAGGTCGCCGATCTCGTCGCTCATGATGCTGAGCTCTTCCAGATTCACCAGCCCCGACAATGGCGCAAGGTCGCGGATGTTATTGCTGAAAAGAGAAAGCCTCTTCAGTTTCGTCATGTGTCCCAGCGCCACGGCATCGGCATCGGTCAGGCTGTCCAAACCAATTTCCGACTGTCCGGCGTAAAACCGCTTGCCGCCAATACGGACAAACTCCGGCGGCGCGTCCGCCGTGCCGAGGGGACATGTTGCCACAACATTGTTTTTCACGCTCATTCACGCACTCCCACGTCCTGTCGCCGCTCTGCGGCATAGGATAAATATGCCAAGCTTTCGCTTGAAATAGCTGTTTGCCTTTCCTGCCATAGGCAACCGCCCTACTTTAAAAAATGAACTTTCGGCATAAATAAAGCGCTTTTCATGCGGCGCAAAGGTCTTACAGGGCGAATAACGGCAAGCGTACGCGCAAACCGGTTTTTTGTCCGCCCTTTCCCTTAAGTAACAGAATATAAAGAATGTTACCTTGCAGTTTTCTGTTTTCCCGATAAACAGGGCGATTTATGTGCCTGCCGTTTTTTTGACTCGGGAGAAACATCTTGCCGCAAACCCGACAAACCGCTTATCAGGTGGTTATTTTTATTTATGTTAGGTAACATTCTTTATAAAATGTTGCCTGCCGGCAGTTTGCCAACGCGTAACGCTTTCCTTTTATATTTGCGCCGCGTCCGTATAGGCGCGGACGGCAATTGTTATGCAACTATTAATATTTTAGCATTAATTTAAACGCCTGTCAATGTTAGGCATGGCGGCTGGCGGCTCGGCGTTTGCGGCAGTTTTTTCTGTTTCGGCCGACGCCGCTTTATGTTCAACGGATGGCGGGGCTGAAGGTACAGAAAAGCACCAGCAATTCGCGGCCGGTGTTTCTTAAAGCGTGAACCGTGCCTTGCGGCGCCCTGAAAGCGTCTCCTTTTTTAATCGTCCGCCATTCGTCAGCGTCGAGAAATTCCCCTTCGCCGGCGGCGCAGTAGAAAAATTCCGTGCTGTTTTCGTGCGCATGCGGCAAAATCGCAAATCCGGGCACGATAATGGTTTCTTGGTTGCTGATTGCGCCGCCGTCCGCCCCGGAATAGAAAAATTTCACGAATACGCCTTCGTGCGCGGGATTTTTGACGAATTCCCCATTGCTTAAAAGATTTGACATTGCCTGTCCCCCTCAAATGCGGTTAAAACGGCAAACCCGGCTGCGCTTAGGGCCGACCGAGTATTTCGGTGATTGTTTTCAGCACCAGGCCGATGTCAATCGGTTTGGAAAGATGCCCGTTCATGCCGGCGGCGATGGCCTTGTTGACGTCTTCTTGGTAGGCGTTGGCGGTCATGGCGACGATCGGGACGGTTTTGGCGTCTTCGCGCGGCAGTTGGCGGATATGCGCAGTAGCTTCATAGCCGTCCATTTCCGGCATTTGTATGTCCATGAAAATAAGCGAGTAATAGCCGACTGTTGAAGCGGCAAACATTTCCACCGCCTGCTTGCCGTCCTTGGCCTCTTCAATGGCGATATGAGTGGCCGCGAGCAGTTCTTTTAAGATTATCCTGTTTATTTCGACGTCCTCGGCCAGCAAAAGCCGGCTGCCCACAAAATCAAGTTCGCCGCCTTCTTCTTCCGGCGCGGGTTCAGACAGCGCCGCGGCGGCTTTGGGGAAGGTCAGTTCAAAGCTGAAGACGGAACCGACCCCCGACCGGCTTTCTACGCAGATATTGCCGCCCATGAGATTGACAAGGTTCTGGCTGATCGCCAGCCCCAAGCCGGTGCCGCCGAAACGGGCGGCAATCGAATTGTCGGTTTGCTCGAAGGCGATGAAGAGTTTTTCCATTTGCTCCGGCGTCATGCCGATGCCGTTATCGGAGAGGACGAAGCGCAAGCTGATTTGTTGGTCGTCATCTTGCAGCGTTTCCACTTGCAGTTTGACTTCGCCCAGCGCCGGGGTGAATTTTACCGCGTTGCCGAGAATGTTGATAAGCACTTGGTTAAGCCGCAGTTTGTCGCCGACTAGGGCAAGGTTCGGCAGGGAGGCGATGTTGTTTTGGAAATTGACGGACTTTTCCTTGCAGCGCTGCGAAATGATGCTGGATACTTCCGAAAGCGCGCCGACCAATTTAAAAGGTTCCCGGGATATTTCAAATTTGCCCGATTCTATCTTGGACATATCAAGCACATCATTGATCAAGCCCAACAGGTGGCTGGAAGCGGTAGTTATTTTGTCGATGGAAGCGAGCGCCTTGCCTTTGTCGTCGATGGAATTGCGGGCGATATGGGTCATGCCGATGATCGCGTTCAGCGGCGTCCTTATTTCATGGCTTATGCGCGCAAGGAAATCGCTTTTTGCCTTGGACGCGACATTGGCGGCCGCCTCAATCGCCTTGCGCTCGGTAATGTCGCGCGCTATGCCCATGACCCCTGTCGCGTCGCCGTTTTGTATGAACGGCGTTTTGATTACCTCGAATAGCCGCGACGTTTTGGCGCTTTCGGAATAGATTTCTTCTTCGATTGACCGTGTCTCCAGCGTGTCCATGATAAATTTGTCCATTTCGAAATATTTGTCGTACTGCTGTTTGCGTTCCGGGCCGAAAAGCTCATAGTCGGCCCTGCCGATAATGTCTTCGCGCCTTAGGCTCATATAACGCGCGAAACTGCTGTTGCATTGGATGTAGCGGCCTTGCGCGTCTTTGACAAACATCAGGTCGGGAATGGCGGAAAATATCGTTGACAAAGTCGAGGTCTGCACTTCAAGCTCATGCGTGCGTTCGCGGACAAGCTGCGCCAAGTTCCCGCTCAATTTGCGGTTATGCGCGTACAGTATGCAGATGCCGACCAAAGACGTCGCCAAGACAACGATAAAGGCAAAAATGTAGGGGGTAACATAGTTGAAAAATTTATCGCGGTAGTCAAATACTTTTCTTATCCATTGGTCGTTTATTTTGCCGACCGGAACAAATTTCTGGGCTTTGCAGACGATTGCCTTGAGCTTGCCTTCGTCATAGTTGAAACCAAATTTGTAGAATATGTCGCTTTCAAAGACAATGCTCGCCTTAAAGCCGAATTTTTCGCGGTAATTGCCCTGTTGGAGCAGCATGTCGCGCGAAGCCAGAAAAAAATCTATTTCGCCCGAACGCAAAGCGTTAAAGGCCTGATCGGAGGTATCGTAATAAATGGCGTTGGTGCGGCCATAAAACCATTCATTGTATATGGCCGCTTGTACGCTGTCGCGGATCAGGCCGACTCGGTAGTTAAGTATTTGATTGATCTGTATGTCGTGATGCCCGGCGGCAGCAAGCAAGGCGCACTTATCCACGGCAAAGGCCTCGTCGCCCCAAAGGTTGGAATTATACTGCCCGGACGGTTTTACCAGCGACGTGGCCAAAGAAGCCTGGCCGCTCATCAAGATAGCCGTGATCTCGGGCAGGGAAAGGCCCGGCTTGTTGACCGGAACAAATTTAAGGCCGGATATGGATCCTATCTCATTAAGGACGTCGATCGCCACGCCCTGAAATTCTTTTTCCGTGTCGTTGTAAAAGCTAACCGGATAATTGTCCGACTCCGCGACGATTTTAACTTCGCCGCCTTGCGCCGCCAGATTTTTCAAGTATTCTTTTTCCCCGGCGTCCAGCTCCGCATAAAATCTATGGCGGATATAGGCGCGGGCGCACTCCGCGTACAGGCGCTCGATATAGTTTATGCCGCCGTTTTGCGCGTATTTTTGCATTACGTCTATGACGGGCTTTAATTCGGGATTGGCCGTAGACAGGGAAATGGGCGAATAGATAAGAGGGAAATAGGTCTGCGCTTTGATAAGATCATAAGGCTCAAAATAAAAAGCGGACGCATCGTCTCCCAAAAAAGCGTCGGCTGCGTGGGCAAGCAGGCTTTCGGCGGCCTTTCGGTAGTCGTCCGCGAAAGAAATCTCCACGGGAAAATCAATAATCCTTTTCAGTTGCTCGCCGGTAATCGTCCTGTGGAGGAAAAGAAGGCGAACTGGGCGGGTTTTGGCTATTTCCCTAATGTCGGGCGCGCCGCGCAGGGTGAATATTTTAATCGTGCGCTCGTACAGCGCGCCGGTCATGAAATAGCGCAGCCGCCGCTCTGGGTTCGCGCTGAGTTCGCCGGCGAAATCCAGTTTGTTGTTCTCCAAGTCTTGCAGCAATTTGTTCCAATCATAAAAGCGATGTTCAAATTTTACGCCGAAAATATCCGTAAGCATAGCGGCAAGCTTTATGGCAAACCCGTCAGCGGCGCCTTCGGTTTCAAACGCTTCGCTGCTGCGCAGGGTGCCGTAAGTCAGTGTTCCGTATTTTGCCTTAATTGCCTCGATTGCGTCTATCTCGTCTTGCGTAACTCCCGGTATGGATTTATAATCGTTCGGGCGATCCGGCAAAGCCGCAAAAGCGGGCAGGCCGGAAAGCAAAAACCACAAACCCGCCATTATAGTTACTGACAGTTTTTTCACAAAAACCAACTCATTTCACCAGATTAGCGCGAAAAATCATGGCGATTTTTGTGCCGCATGGCCGCCGCTGGAACAATAGGCCGGATTCAGTTCAACGTTGAACGATAAAATTGTTTGCATGTTGAAAGTTCCCTTGCGGCAAAAGACGTTTCAAGATGTCCTTTGGTGTGCCCGTTGGCAATAAGTGGTATAATGACATATTATCTATTATCTATTTTAACACATTATTTGACCTCCCGGCAGTTTTTTGTGAAAGCCGCCGCGCCTTTGCGCGGCGGCGACAATGGGAAAAGGAGTGATTTTCAGATGATCATGGCGCTAAAAAACATAAAAGTGCTTGACCTGACCAAACTTTTGCCCGGCAATTATTGCGGCATGCTGCTGGCGGACTACGGCGCCGAGGTAATCAAGGTGGAGCGGCCGGACGCCCCGGATCCGCTGCGCTTTTTCCAGCCGCTGAAAGCCGGGCTGAGTTACTGGCATTTGACGCTTAACCGCGGAAAAAAAAGCCTTTGCCTTGATTTTAAAAGGGAAGAAGGGCGCCGGATTTTTTTATCTTTGGCGCGGCAGGCGGACATATTGCTGGAGTCGTCAAGGCCGGGGTCGATGGCGCGAATTGGCCTGGACTACGGCGCCCTGCGGGAAGTCAATCCGCGCCTGATATACTGTTCTTTGTCAGGCTACGGGCAGACGGGAAAGTTCAGCGCCCGGGCGGCCCACGACATCAACGCGCTCGGCTTGGCCGGCATCAATCATCAGGAAGGGGGGGGCGATCCTTTTATATACAACGTGCAGTTGGCGGGGCTGAGCGCGGCGCTGGAGGCGGCGTTCGCCGTACTGGCGGCAGTCTGCGCCCGCGCCCTTACAGGCCGGGGGCAAGCGGTCGATATCTCGCTTATGCGTTCCGCTCTGTCTTTGCTGCCGGTAAATTTTGCCAATTATATGGGCGAGAAGGATACCGGCGTTCCCATGTACCCGCGGCGCGCGCCGAACTACTGCACATACCGCACCGGAGACGGCGGGCATTTTACCGTAGCCGCCATGGAAATGAAGTTCTGGCGGAGGTTTTGCGAATTGCTGGAGGTTCCCGAGCTGGAAAAGGACATTGCCGACGTCAACGCCCATCCCGCTTTGTTCAGGCGCATTGGCGATATATTCGCGCAAAAGGCGCGGGCGGAGTGGGAAGAAATATTTGCCGGGGAAGACATTTGCGTAACGCCTGTTTATAGTTTGCGCGAAATGATGGAAAAAGGAGTTTTGGCGGAAAACGGCATGCTGCTTAATTTGGCCGACAAACAGCTTGGCGGTTACCGGCAGCTCAACTGCCCGGCGGTTTTGTCGGAAACGCCGGGAATCCCCGGCGCGCGGGCGCGGCATCTGGGCGAGGACAACTGCGCGGTGCTTGAAAGCTTGGGCTTTTCAGGCGACGAAATAGCAAGGCTGCGCGAAAAAGGAACAATCGCGCAAAAAGATCCTGAATAAAAGCCCGGGATGAAGGCCGAAGGCCGGCGGCGTCCCCAAAACAACCGGCGCCGGCGCGCATGTTTGGCTGGGCAAAAGACGCGGCCGCTTTGCTCGAAGGCCGCGCCGAACCTACGGGCCCGCTGGCGTTTTGCGCTGCGCCTGACGAAAAAATTCACTCAAAATCCGAACATTTCCGACAGCGTTGGCAGGCTCTGAAACGGCGGCAAAAAAAATCAGCCGCAAGGCGCGGCTGGCCGTTGGAAGGCATCGGGGGAAACGATGCCTTGGGGCGCGGGCTCAAGCCGCGAGAGCAATGCGCCGGACCGCAAGGCACTATGCGCGATGCTCATATTTAAATAAAGAAACCAAACGGATTGCGGGCGCAGGCCATCTTGAACAGCGGGGCGTCCCGCCTGTTCAATATGGCGGACATTCAGCCGGCTTTTTGCGCGTTGGCCGTAACGCTGATCGACCGGAATATTTTTGTGATCATTTCATCGGACAATCCGTCCTTTTCCCTGAAGGTCGCCTTCAGGGACCATATGGAGCCTTGGAACGCCAGATGCAGCACCCTTTGCATATAATTTTCGCCGCGCAGTTTGTAACGGCTGGCAACTTCCATCGCCTTGGTTTTGCCTATGGTTACATAGCGCTTTTGATAGGCGAGATTAGACAAGAGTTCGTTTTTTTTCAGCGTCGATATCGTAACGTCGGACATATTTTCTATGTTGGGCGACCAATCGCTTTGCAATATTTCCGTACGGAAGGTTACGGAATATACATAAAGCATAAAATCATCGTTGTGCCCAAAAAAAGCCTTGGTGCTCCGCACATAAAACCTGATTTCCGGATCTATCGTGAAGCTGGGGTCTTCCGCCGCGGTAAAAGGCAGATCCAATGTTATGGCGGAATTGTGCGCCGCCAATTCCGTTTTTGTCCAAACAACGTCAGGTCCCCGGTTTTTCATCTTAAACGCGAGAAGGGACGAAAATACGCAGGTAGCCAGCAATATTGCCGCCAGCAACACATAAAGGAAAAAATTTTTTGGCCAAGGAAATGGGAAAAACATGAACTGTCTCCTTTGGAAAGGCTATGGCCTTAGGGGAGCGGGCGCGCCCGCGCGCCCCTCCTTCTGTTTGGGGCCGGGAAGAAGGCCGCGCAGCGCAACATTTACAATTGCCGCGCGTTTGTGGTAAAATAGCGTCATAGCCGTTTATTTGTTGGGGAGGGACTTATTGCATGAACAATCTGATGAAAGAAACCAGCATAGAATATTTAGCGAAACTAATTAAAGCACAGGAAGAAAGCGCGAAAAATGAAGATCTGAAAAATTGCCCTATCGTTTATACCCACGTGGAAGGTTACAGCAAAGAAAAATCTCTTTACGAATTGCGGATATTCATGGCGCTCGGCAAATATATCAAAGACATAACTGTCGATGCGGCGTTTGCCTGCGGGTACGCGCACAACAACAAACGGCTGTTCTATGAGGCGAAAGGCGGCGAGGATCCTGAGGAAGCGGTAGCGCGCGCGCTCGGCGCGGCACTTTACGGCGGCAACGAGGAAGCTGTCTGTTACATGAAAATTTAATCGCGGCTTCCTTCGGCCTTTTTCTTTGCCGCCCGCCGGCTATGGAAAAAGGCTTTTTTCTCGTCAGTCCATGCTTCTGGAGGAAACGATATTTACCCCCAGACCGAGAATGTCATGGACAACCACCTGGCCGGCGCTCACCGGCGCGCTGACTTCAATCGAGCGCAAAAACAAAGCGCAGTCAAGTATCTTTTCCTTGGGCAGCGTTTTTTCGGAGACCACGGGCAGAAGCGGCAGGAAGGCGTTTTTTATCTTCACCGTTGAAGAAAGCACGCGCCGGGGCGCGGTAAGTTCGCTGCGGGCGTATGTTTCGCCGCGCGGGCAAGAATTGCCGCCGACCGACAATATTTCCCCGTCCTGTATCTGCGCCCACAGGCGGCAGCCCAAAGGACAGACGACGCAGTTTAGGCATTTTGTTTCAACCGCCATTGTATCACCCCTGCCTGAGCCGTATATCTATATGGCCGGCTGTTTCGGGCAGCCTGTCCGTTTCCAGGTCGGCAACGATCATCTCGCTTGGCCGCGCCGCCGGCAAAGCCCGCGAAAAAACGACCCGGCCGCCGGCCGCCGCTTCAAGAATTGGTTTTTCTTTGGGGCGGCTGGCCCTGGCAAACAGCTTGATGTTTTGGGGGCCGCCGGAAATGTTTAAGAACTGCGGCACGACCGTGCGCAGCCCGTCGCCGGGAATTACCGGGAGAGAGCGCCCGCGCGCGCCGGATTGCCCGGATGCGTAAAGCGCGGCGGCGCGGCCGGCAATCGCCCCTTCCTCGGACGCGAAGTCGGCCAAGTCATGCACGTGCAGTACGTTGCCGGCGGCGAATACGCCGGGGCGTTCGGTTTGCCTGTCCTGCCCGACGCGCGGGCCGCCGGTCAGGGGATCAAGCGGCAGCCCCATCTGCCGGGAAAGTTCGTTTTCCGGTATAAGCCCCACAGACAAAAGCACCGTGTCACATTCCAAATAAAACTCCCCGCCCGCTACCGGCCGGAAGGCTTCGTCCACTTTCACGCAGGTAACGCCGGTTACCCGGTCGCGGCCGTGGATGGCGGAAATGGTGTGCGAAAGGTAAAGCGGTATGCCATAGTCGTCCAAACACTGCGCAATGTTGCGCAAAAGCCCGTTTGACCAAGGGGCTATTTCCAGGCAGGCCCGGACGCGCACCCCCTCTATGCTCAGGCGGCGGGCCATGATCAGGACGATGTCGCCGGAGCCGAGTATCACCGCCGTATTGCCGGGCAGCGCCCCTTCCATGTTGACCATGCGCTGCGCCGCCCCGGCGGTGAACACCCCCGCCGGCCTGGTGCCGGCGATCCGCACGGCGCCGCGCGCGCGCTCGCGGCAGCCCATAGCCAAAACGACGGCGCCGGCTTTTATTGCCACAATCCCGCGCGGCCCGCTGGTTACGACCGTATTGCCGCCTTGTACGGCGAGTGCCATAGTATCGGTGTAGACGCGGACGCCGGGCAGACGTTTCAGCGGGAGGATGCAGCGCTCGGCGTAGGCCGGGCCGGTCAGTTCCTCATTGAAATGCCGCAGGCCGAAGCCACTATGTATGCACTGCTGCAATATTCCGCCCAATTCGCGATCGCGCTCAATAACGGCGACTTCGCCCGCGCCCGCTTGCGCCGCCGCTTTAGCCGCGGCCAGCCCGGCCGGCCCGCCGCCGACGATGGCGACGGCACATTCTTTTGTCTCCAAAACTAAATCCTCTCGCTGCCGTGTTTGGCAAAATATAATACCGACGCGGACGACTCTTTGACAATCGCGGTCAGGCCAATGCCCAGTTCCCGGGCAAGGATGGCCGCGACGCGCGGGCCGCAGAACCCGCCCTGGCAACGGCCGAAACCGGCGCGGACGCGCCTTTTTACTCCGTCTACGGTCCGGGCCCCGCAAATCGAATGGATGGCGGCCACTATTTCTCCTTCGCTGACTGTTTCGCAACGGCAGACGATCCGGCCGAAAGCCGGATTGTCCTTGATAAGGCTGTCTTTTTGCCGGTCGCTTAGCCGGCGCGTTTGTATTTTTGCCGGCAGGCGGCCGTTGAAATCGCTTTTTCCCGACATTTTCAGCCCGGCTTCTTGCAAGAGCCCGGCGACCATCTCCGCCACCGCCGGAGCCGCGGTCAGCCCCGGCGACTGCATTCCGGCCGCCTGCACGAGCCCGCGCGTTACGGACGAATTTTCCACAATAAAGTCGTCCGTATCGGAAACTGCGCGCAAGCCGGAAAATTGCGCAATAACGGAAGAAAGCGGCAAATCCGGGATTATATTTTTCGCGGTTTGCGCCACGAAGTCCAGACCGCCGCCGGTTGTGCCGGTATCGGCGCGGCAGTCTACGTCCTGCGCGTTAGGGCCGATGAAACATTCCCCGTTGTACGTGGAGGCGACCAGCACCCCTTTGCCGTGCGGCCCGGGCGTAGGAAAAACGACCGAATTGACCAAGCTCTTTGCAACCGCGCGGTCAAAAACCAGATATTCGCCCCGGCGCGGCATAATGGCGAAACTCGCATCGCCGGCCAGCCCGCTTACCTTGTCGGCGTCAAGGCCGGCCGCGTTTACGGCGTAACAGGTAACGATCTTGCCTTTGTTGGTATGGACGGCGCGAATCCGGCCGCCTTTGACCTCAAATCCTTCCGCTTCGCAGTCAAGCATTATCCGCGCGCCGTTTTGCGCGGCACATTCGGCAAAGGCGATCGCGGCGGCAAAAGGAGAAATGACGCCGGCCGTCGGCGCGTAAAGGGCGGTTTTTATGTCTTTGGCGAGATTTGGCTCGCGCCGGAAGATTTCATCGCCTGCAAGCAAAGCGAGGCCGGGCACTCCGTTTTGCGCGCCGCGCGCGATAAGTCCTTTGAGGGCGGCTGTCTCCTCTTCGGTCTTGGCCACGACCAGGGAGCCCGTCCAGCGGATTTGTAGCCCAAGCTCTTCCTCCAACTGACGGTACAAAAAATTGCCGCGCACGTTGGCGCGCCCCTTGACGCTGCCCGGCGCGGGGTCAAAGCCGGCGTGCAGTATGCCGCTGTTGGCCTTGGTCGTCCCGGTTGACAAGTCGGGCGCTTTTTCAATCAGCGTTACCGAAAGCTGATATTTTGACAACTCACGCGCTATGGCGGCGCCAACGATTCCGCCGCCGATAACGACGACGTCGGCCGTCATGGCGTTTCGCATCTTAATCGCTCGTCTTTCTTGCTAAAATGAATATTTTTCTGTTCTATCCGCAAAAATTTGCTATAATAAAGCAAAATTAAAAATCACGCAGGTGGGACGCCATGACGATATTTACTTACGAAGAATCGCAAATGATCATGAGGCTGGTCCTGGCCTGCGTCCTCGGCGGGCTTATCGGGCTGGAAAGGGCAAGCGGGGACCGGCCGGCCGGCTTTCGCACCCATACTTTGGTTTGCATGGGTTCCTGCCTGTTCATGCTGGTATCCATTTACGGTTTCGCCGGCATGGGGACGGTGCGCGACCCCGCGCGGCTGGCGGCCCAGGTGGTCAGCGGCATAGGGTTTCTCGGCGCCGGCACTATTTTGCACGAAGGCGTCAATGTCAAAGGGCTGACAACTGCGGCCAGCATCTGGATGATATCGGCCATCGGGCTGGCGGTGGGCGCGGGGCTTTACAGCATAGGCGTGTTCGCTACCGCGCTCATGCTAAGCACGCTGCTCTTTCTTGGCCGCTGGGGCAGGATTGTCAATTTTGCCAGGCACAGCGAACTTTACCTGCTTACGATAAAAGCCGAAGACCGGCCGGGCAATATAGAAAAAATCACGGAACACCTGCGCATTGACGGCGCAAAAATAAAAAGCGTCAACATTAAACGCGACCTGATGAAAGAAACGATCGCGCTCAGCATCCAAGTGCGCATCGCCAACGAAAAAATCGACTGTTTTAACGACATCTTGGCGGAGATCAAAAATTTCGCCAGCGTTACCGGCTTGGAAAACATCACGCAAATAAAATGACTTCTGCCAGAAACATTATAACACAAACGCGGGAGATAAAAAACAAATTGAATGTAAATATGAAAAAGCGCCTGGCCAAAATCAAATGCTTCCTTTTTGACATGGACGGCACCATTTGCCTCGGCGACCGGCCCTTGCCGGGCGCGGCGGAAACCTTGGCCGCGCTGAAGGCCGCCGGGCTCAAATATTGTTTTCTCACCAACAATTCTTCGCGCTCCCCCGTTTATTACCGGAACAAACTGCGCAAGATGGGCATTGAAACAAAAAGCGCGGACATAATAATATCGTCCCACGCGCTTGTTGACTATCTGTCCGGGCAGCCCGGGCGGAGACTGTTTGTGCTTGGCGTCGCGGCGCTCAAAAACCTTTTGCGCCGGGAAGGGCACACGGTCGTTGAGGAGGCCGGCCGCGCCGTCGATTACGTGGTCGTCGGGTTTGACACCGGGCTGAACTATAAAAAGCTTGCCACCGCCTGCCAGTACGTGGACGGCGGCGCGCCCTACATCGCCACGCACCCTGACGTGCGCTGCCCGCTGGAAGGCGGCAAATACATTCCCGACTGCGGCAGCTTGCTGGCGCTCATCAAAGCGGCCACCGGCCAAGATTGCCTGGCGACGGCGGGAAAGCCCAGCGGCTACATGATCGCCGCCGCCTTGCGGCGCACGGGCTTTAAGCCGGAAGAACTATCCGTGGTGGGCGACCGGCTTTATACCGACATCGCTTTGGGGCGCGCCGCCGGCATATTTTCCATACTGCTGCTTTCGGGCGAGACCGGGGCAGAGGACTTGGAAAACAGCGCCTGGCAGCCCGATCTTGTATTGAACGGCATCGGCGATATGCTTGAATTATTGCAAGCGCCCGCAAGTCGCGGATGAAAGCACCGCGCTGCCGGCAAAAACCGCCGGAGGCGGACGCATGAGGCCCGCAATGGGCCGCTGGTTTTTGCATAGCGCCCCTCGGTTGTTCGGACGAAAAATATTCGGCGCGTCCCCGCAATGGCCTTTTAAAGCCGCGCGCCGCGCACGCGAAAAAATCTCCGGCGCGCCAAGAAGGCGCCGCCGGAGATTTTTTTCGGGTTTTCAGTATTTGAACTTAGAAGAAATAACGCTCAGGTCTTCCGCCATTTGCGCCAATACTTGGCTGGAAGAGGCTATTTCCTCGGTCGAGGCCGCCTGTTCCTGCGCGGCGGCGGATATGTTGGAAACTTCGCTCAGTATTATGTCCACTGCGGCCCGGACGTCGCGGGTGGACGCTTCGGTGTGTTCCCCTTCCTCCACGGTTGACTGCACGATCAACTTAACGTCGGTTATTTGTTTGGCGAGCGAGTCGATCAAGGCAGCGATTTGCACGAAAGACTGCCCCGCGCCGTTTACTTTGTCCACGCCCTGCCCGACCAGGCTGCGCTGCTCGTTCATCAGGTCAACGGTACGCTGGATGCTTTGGGTGTTTTTGGCGATAAGCCCGCCAATCTCCTGGGCGGCTTTGCCGGACTCTTCGGCCAGCTTGCGCACTTCTTCGGCGACCACGGCGAAACCCCTGCCGTGTTCGCCCGCGCGGGCGGCTTCAATGGCGGCGTTCAAAGCCAACAGGTTGGTCTGGCTGGCGATGCTTGTGATCATCTCCACTATTTCGCTTATTTTGTTGGAACTGTCTTGCAGCTCAGTTACGGCTTCGGTAACTTTCGCCGTGCCTTCGCCCAAGGAGTTTATGCTCTTGACGGCGGTTTCAACGCTTTCGTTGCCGGCGCGCGAAGTTCTGGATGTTTCATCGGCGGTGGACGCGATGCTGCCGGTAGTGTCGGCGATGTTTTTCAACGATTTCACGGAATTTTCCACCATCGACTTGGCCTGGTTCAAACTTTGGCTGGCCTTCTCGGTAGATTCCAGCATGGTGGTTGACGCGTTGGCGACTTCGCCCGAAGCGTTGGCCGTCTGATCCGCGTTGGCGTGCAGCTCCTGGCTGGAGGCGGCGATGTTTTCCGCTATGCTGCCGATGCCTTTGACCGCCGTTATGAGGGTTTCCTCCATTTTGAGCAAAGCGTTCCCCATCACGCCGAACTCGTCGCCGCGCGCGACGGTCCCCGGATTGATGCGGACGGTCAAATCATTGTTGGATATGGACAGCGCGACGGCCGTAACTTCGCTGAGCACGGTCGTTATAATGCGGGCAATATAAAGGCCAAAGGCCAACAGGATGATTACGGACAAGAAAACTGCGCCGGCCATAATCTTCAAAATTGTGGCCACGTCTTCAGCCTGCTTTTCGTCCATGTTGTCGCTCGCTTTAACCAGTATGTCGATCAGTTCGATCAAAGCCGTGTTAAGTTCGTCAAACGCTTTCAGCAAAACTTTGTCTTTATATTCGTTGAACTCCCGCAATTTGGCCGGATCGCCATTGGATTGCCTGGCCAGTTCGCGCGCCCGTTCGTTGATCGCGCGAAATTCCGTTAACTCTTTTTGCATTTTGGCCCTGGCCGCGTCTTCCGCCGCGCCAGAGGATGTGGTCTTCAAAAAGGCGGCGATGAGCTCATTGTTTTCTTTGGCGGCATGTTCCGTATCCGCGCCCAGCTGCCTGACGCGGTTGGCGTCAGTTTCCACGGCGGCATCCACAACCAAGGCGTATCTTCTCCACAAATTGCCTTTCACCTGGTTTATATAAATAATCGGGCGGACAAAGTTAGCGTCCTTGAATTCCGCGGCTTTGATGCTGTCGTTGAGAAGATACCCGCTCGCCGCGCCAATCAGGATGGTAATGAGCACCGAAACAAATATAAGGGAAAGAATTTTTGTGCGGGTCTTTAAATTTGTAAAAAATGCCATTGATAATGATCCTCCTCTCAGATCTTCGGTCATGATTTAACTTAAAAAAATGCCGTAACCATCGCGCTTTGCCGCGAAAAGACAAACCGCCGCCGCTTTCGGCAAAAAAACAATTGACGCGCGGACGCGGCTTCGCGCAAAGGAAAATCACATTGCCATCGGCAAAACCCCCTTCGACTTCAACGGCGCGGCTTCACGCAAAGGGAAACCAAACCGTTGCCCGCCGCCGGCAAGTCCCGTGCCAAATCGCCATGCCGGGCGCCATAAAATAAAATATTGACTATTGGCGCGGACGGGCATATAGTCTAAGAGTAGCGCGCCTGAAAGGGACAGGGCCGCCTTTATTTGCCGCATTTGTTTTTAATCTCGGGACGTGTTTTCGCCCATGAAAAACCTTGCTTTTCCTGCCGGCGATCGCGGCCATAGCCATAAAGATATTTTGGAGGCGGCGCCCGGAATCGAACGCGGGACTCAAAGCCTTGCGGGCTTTTGCCTTAACATTTGGCTACGCCGCCGTATGATTATTATAGCTTACTTAGGACGGCAACGCAAGACAAAATACACGCACGGGCCTAACCGTCCGCCCGGAAAGGGGAACAAGGCCCATGCTTTCCCCTCGTCGGGGCGCCGCGCGGCAGCCAGCGGACGCGCGGCGTCCCCCCTGCTGCCCAAAACCTGAATCCGCCGCTTAACGAAAGGATGATATTTTATGCCGATCAATATTCCCAACGATCTTCCGGCCGCCAGCATACTGGAAAAAGAAAACATTTTCATTATGAGCGAGAACCGCGCGCAAACCCAGGACATCAGGCCGCTGAAAATACTCCTTTTGAACCTGATGCCAGCCAAGGCCGTAACGGAAACGCAGTTCCTGCGGCTTTTGAGCAACAGTCCGCTGCAGGTGACGGTTGACTTTATCTATACCGAAAGCTACGAGCCCTCCAATACGTCGCAGGAACATTTGATAAAGTTTTACGAAACCTTCGGCTCCGTCAGGGAGCGCCTTTATGACGGCATGATCATAACCGGCGCGCCGGTTGAAAAATTGGAGTTTGAAGAAGTGGCTTACTGGCGGGAGCTTTGCGCAATAATGGAGTGGAGCAAAACCCACGTGTACTCGACCCTTCATGTTTGCTGGGGCGCGCAGGCCGGTCTGTACTATCATTACGGCATACCCAAATACATCTTGCCGCAGAAAATGTTCGGCGTGTTTGAGCACAGCAGTAACTACACGGCCAACGACAAGCTCTTTCGCGGCTTTGACGATGTTTTCTATGTGCCTCATTCCCGGCATACCGAAGTGCGCAAGGCCGACATAGAAAAAACCGGCGCATTGCGCATACTGTCGGAATCGCCCGCGTCCGGCGTCTACGCCATATCGGATGTCGAGGGCAGGCAGTTTTTTATCACCGGGCACTCGGAATACGACCCGCTGACGTTAAAGGCGGAATACGAACGGGACGTGGCCATGAACCTTAAAGTGGACATACCGGACAATTATTATCCCGGGAACGACCCGGCGCAGCCGCCGGTCGTGCGCTGGCGCAGCAGCGCGCACCTTCTTTTCAGCAACTGGCTCAATTACTACGTTTATCAGGAAACGCCCTTTGATTTGGCGCGGCTTGACAAAAAATAGCGGGCAGCTTCCCGTCCGCGCGCTTTGCTTTATAACGAGGGCTTGCAGATGACTTCATGTATTTTAGTGTCCAATATTTTGGACGAGTTGGCGGGGGTGAGGATAAGCGCCGTGTCGGCGCCGCGGCCGGTGCCGCCCAGGGCGATGATTTTCTCCCCGAAAGGGACAAGCCCGGCGTCCAGCGCCATCGTCGCCACTTCCACGCAAACTTTGGTTCCCTGCCCAAACATGCGCAAAGCTTGCGCGATGATCTCTACCGGGCCGTAGCCGCTGAATTTGGAGCTTAGCCCGCGTTCGGCGCCGGACAAGACGTGCGCGGTGGTAAGCACGGCCACGCCCTTTTGCGTGAGGCGCTCCTTGCTTTCCTGCGTATAGCCGAACTGCCCCGGCTTGATATAGCCAAAATGATGGGACACCCAAATGATCCGGGGAAATTTACCGAGCGCTTTTTCAACGGTCTCGCCGGTATTGGACGCGACGACCGCATACTCTATGCTTAGCTCCCGGCTTCGGGCGGAAGCTTTGGCAATGGTTTCCTCTGCCGACATAACAAAACATCTCCCTTTTTTGCTTTTGCGCGCGGTTTTAGGTTTTGTTTTTAAGTTAAGTTGCGCCGCGCGCTTAGATATTATATTATAATTAGAGCAGCTCCAGGTCAATAATAATTTATGCGGAGGTAAGCGAAATGAACACAGTAGCTATGTTGAACGGCCAGTTTGTCGATATAAATCAGCCGCTCATCCACATCGAGGACAGGGGATATCAGTTCGGCGACGGCGTTTATGAGGTAGTGCCGGTCATGGACGGGCGCATGGCGGGATTTGAGTACCACATGGAACGCCTTGACCGATCCCTGCGCGAGCTTAAAATACCGGCGGTATACACGCATGCGGATTTTTATGAATTTTTCGTCGCCATGATCGAAAAAGGCGAAATATACGACGGCAATATTTACCTTCAGATCACGCGCGGCGTAAGCCCGCGCCAGCACCAGTTCCCGGAGCAGACGGTTCCCGTCATGACTATGGTCGGCCGCCAGAGAAGCTATGAGAAAATTAACCGGCAATACATAGATGGCGTAGCTCTTTTGAGCATGCCGGACATCCGCTGGCACCGCTGCGACATCAAGACCATCAATCTTTTGCCCAACGCGCTGGCCAAACAAAAAGCCTTAGAGTCCGGTTTTGACGACGCGCTCTTTTACCGGGAGGGAAGCGGCCATGTTACGGAGTGTTCGTCCAGCAATTTTTACGCGGTAAAAAACGGCGTTGTCTGGACACATCCCGACAGCGACTTGATCTTGCCCGGCTGCACCAAAAGGATCATCATCCATGACTTGTGCGCCAAAATAGACGTGCCGGTGGTGGAAAAAGCCTTCAACCTTGAATTTGCCAAAGCGGCCGATGAAACGTTCATGAGCGCCGCCAGTTACTGCGGCATGCCGGTCGTAAAAATCGACAAAACGTCTGTCGGCACAGGCAAACCGGGGCCTTTGGCGCAAAAGCTCCAAGCGCAATTCAAAAAATATCTGGCGGAGCAAAAAGTCGTATTTTCTAAAAAATAAAATTTTCCGGCGGCGCCCCTGCTTAAGATATTGCCTTTGGCCGCTGGACCAATATGCCCTTTGCCGCCCGCCGCCCATAAAAGCGCGGGCTTAATACAGGAGGGACCATGCCGGACAATAACGAACAATTTGGGTTTTTTCGCCGCTGGATAATTTTTGGCACGGCGTCCACGGGAATTTTTATGGCGATGCTGTGCGCTACCAGCGTGAATGTCGCCCTGCCGATCATCGAACGGGAATTCTCCGCATCCCTGGCGAACATCCAATGGGTGGTAACGGCGTATCTATTGACCATATCCAGCGTGCTGCCGGTGTTTGGCTGGCTGGGCGACATGTTGCAGAGAAAGCGCGTCATCGCCGCCGGATTTTTCCTTTTCGGGCTGGGCGGCTTCTTGTGTTCCCAATCCACTTCGCTGAACCAGCTTATCTTCTCAAGGATTGTCCAGGGCATCGGGGCGAGCATGGAGTCGGCCAATTCTTATGCCGCCCTGACCGCCGTTTTCCCGGTCAACCAAAGGGGCAAGGTGTTCGGCATGTTGGGCACCATAGTGGCGCTCGGCTCGATCAGCGGCCCTTCCGTCGGCGGGTTTTTGCTGGAATATTTCAACTGGCATTCCATCTTTTACGTAACATTGCCCTTTTCCCTCTTGGGTGCCCTTCTCGCGCTCGTCTACATGCCCGGGGCGCAGCCGCGCAAGGCCGGCGGCTTTGACCTTGTCGGCGCGCTTTCCCTCATTTGCGCGATCGCCGCTTTTATCCTCGCGCTCAGCCAATGGGGGCGGCCGGGCTGGACGGACGCGGAAACCGCCGTTTGCGGCGCCGTTTC